>JBIJCH010000265.1:0-3986 GCA_044344815.1 Flavobacteriales bacterium
CTTCTTCTTCGGTGTGCGCATGTTCTGTTCGAGCTCGGCGCGCAGTTTCGTTTCGTCGATGAACCAACGGCTCAGCACGGTCATCTGCAGGATGGAGATGACGTTGGCGGCCAGGTAGTAGTAGCTGAGACCGGCGGGCAGGCTGTTCATGAAGAAGAGCATCATCACCGGGAAGAGGTACATCATCAGCTTCATGCTGGGCATGCCCTGCTGGGTGGGCATCTGCTTGCTGTTGATGAGGGTGTAGATCACGGTGCTGGCGGCCATCAGCAGGGTGAAGAGGCTCACGTGATTGCCGTAGAAGTCGCTGAGGAGGGGGATTTGCTCCGACCAGGAGAAGATGCTGTCGTAGCTGCTCAGGTCGTCGGCCCACAGGAAGGACTGCTGGCGCAGTTCGATGCTGCTGGGGAAGAACATGAACATGGCGTAGAGCACGGGCATCTGGATCAGCAGGGGCACGCAGCCCGCGGCGGGGTTCACACCGGCCTTGCGGTACAGCTCCATGTTGGCCTGCTGCCGCTTCATCATGTCCTCCTGATCGGGGTACTTCCTGTTGATGGCGTCGATCTCCGGCTTGAGGGCGCGCATGCGGGCGCTGCTCTTCTGGTTCCGGTAGGTGAGGGGCATCAGCAGCAGCTTGATGGCGATGGTGAGCACCAGGATGATGATGCCGTAGCTGAGCTTGAAGCCGCTGAGGAAGTTGAAGATGGGGATGACCACGAAGCGGTTCATCCAGCCGAAGATGCCCCAGCCCAGGTCGATGATGCGGTCGAACTGGTCGATGTCCGTGCGCCGCAGGGTGTTGTAGTGGTTGGGGCCCAGGTAGAAGCGCATGGGCAGCTGCACGCTGGCCGCAGGCTCGGCCTCGAAGAAGAGCTTGGCCGCGTACTTCTTGGTGTGCAGGCTGTCGGTGGCGGGCACGGTCACCGCGATCTCCGAGCCGTTGCCCGCGAAGCCGGTGGGGCTCACCATGGCCAGGGTGAAGAAGTCCTGCTTGAAGGCCACCCAGGTGGTGCGGCCGTCGAGCTTCTTGGTCTCGTCCTCGGTCTCGCTCAGGTAGCTGCGGTCGTCGCTCTGGTACTTGTAGAAGACGGTGCTTTTCTTGCGCTCGGTGGGCAGGTGCTTCTCGTTGTTGCGGCCGAGCAGCTCCCAGTGGAAGAAGAGGGTGCGCGGGTCCACCTCGCCCTGCAGGCCCACGAGCTCGGTGTTCACGTTCAGGAACCAGCTGGTGCTGTCGAGGGTGTAGGTGATGCGGAGGGACTTGCCGGCCTCGGTGGTGGGGGCGGTGAAGCGCACCGCGTCCGGACCGAGCTGTTCGGCCTTGAAGTGCAGGTCGCGGGTGCTGATGTCGAGCTTGCCGAGGAAGAAGCGGAACTCGTAGGTGCCGCTGTCGGGGTCGGCCAGCAGCAGGGGTTCCTTGTGGTAGGTGGTGTAGTCCTTCAGGCGGATCACGTTGGGCGCGGCGCCCTGGGTGCTGAAGCTCACCTGCAGGCGCTCGTTCTCGATGGTGACCTCGTCATGGGTGCCCGAGGCTGCGGCGCTGAACACGCCGAACCGCTTCGCCAGGTCGGCCTGCCGCAGCGCCTCCACGTCCACGCTGTCGCGGTGCAGGGTGTCGCCGTTCACCACCACGCGCACGCTGTCCACGGGCTTGAGCCCGGGCACCGGTGCGGCGGCCTCCTCCTTGGCCTCCTCGGCCTGGGCCAGCTTCGCCTCGCGCTCCTTCTGCTGGATCTCCACCAGGGCCAGGCTGTCCTGCTCGCGCTGCAGGCGGGCCACCTCCTCGGGGCTCGGCGCGGTGTAGAGCTGGTAGCCGATGAGGATGGCGGCGATGAGGACGAGGCCGATGATCGAGTTGCGGTCCATGCGGGGCGTTGGGGCTGCCGGAAAAGGCGGCGGTGAAAGAGGCGCGAAGATAGAAGGAGCGGCGGGCTGGACGGGTGGAGGAGGGACCGGAGAAGGATGACCGGACCAACGCGAGGCTTGAGCGGTAGGGCGGAGGTGGAGAAGCGGAGGAGCCGCAGAGGCGCCAAGGCGCAGATGATCGCGGCTCACGGGCTCGCCAGGGTTATCCGCAGATGACGCAGATCAATGCGGGTCTCGCGGGCTCGCCAATTCGGCCGTTGGGTCAACCGCAGAGAGCGCAGTGGACACAGAGGAATACGGCTCGCAAGCTCGCCGAGGGGTTAACCGCAGAGGGCGCGGAGAAATGCCATTGACGGGCTCAAGGGCGGCCACTGCCAACTGGTTACTGCGGACTGCCCTCTGCGGATCGCGGACTGCCCGCTGACTACACCTTCGCCTGTTCCTTCACCTGTTCCGGGGAGCTCTGCGCCGCCATGGCCGCCTTCACGAAGTGGATGAAGAGGGGGTGGGGCCTGGCCACGGTGCTCTTGTACTCGGGGTGGTATTGCACGCCCACGAACCAGGGGTGGTCCTGCAACTCCACCACCTCCACCAGCTGCGTCTGCGGGTTGGTGCCCACGGGCAACATGCCGGCGTTGCGGTACTGGTCGATGTAGGCGTTGTTGAACTCGTAGCGGTGGCGGTGGCGCTCGGTGATCTGCTTCTTTCCGTAAACGGCGTGGGCCTTGCTGCCCTCCTTCAGCACGCAGGGGTAGGCCCCCAGGCGCATGGTGCCGCCCTTGTGCTCGATCTTCTTCTGCTCCTCCATCATGGCGATGACGGGGTGCGGGGTGTTGGCGTCCATCTCGGCGCTGTTGGCGCCCTCCAGCCCCAGCACGTTGCGGCCGAACTCGATCACCGCGCACTGCATGCCCAGGCAGATGCCCAGGAAGGGCACCTTGTGCTCGCGGGCGTAGCGGATGGCCTCGATCTTGCCCTCGATGCCGCGGTGCCCGAAGCCGGGCGCCACCAGGATGCCCGACAGGCCGCCGAGCTGCTTGGCGATGTTCCTGGCCGTGAGCTTCTCGCTGTGCACCCACTTGATGTGCACCTTGGTCTCGTTGGCGGCACCGGCGTGCTCCAGCGCCTCCTTGATGCTCTTGTAGGCGTCGTGCAGCTCCACGTACTTGCCCACCAGCCCGATGTGCACCTCGCCGCCCGGATGCTTGTAGCGGCGCAGGAAGTCCTTCCACGGGGCCAGGTCGGCCTCGGGGAACACCTCGATGCCGAGCTTGCGCAGCACCACCTGGTCCAGGCCCTCGTCCTGCATGAGCAGGGGCACGTCGTAGATGGTGTCGGCGTCGCGGCTCTCGATCACGGCGGTGGCGTCGACGTTGCAGAAGAGGGCGATCTTCTCCTTCATGCCCTTCTGCATGGGGTGCTCGGTGCGGCACACGAGCACGTCGGGCTGCACGCCCAGGCTCAGCAGCTCCTTCACGCTGTGCTGGGTGGGCTTGGTCTTCAGCTCGCCGCTGGTCTGCAGGAAGGGGAGGAGGGTGAGGTGGATGGTGAGGCAGTCGCGGCCCTTCTCCCACTTGAGCTGGCGGATGGCCTCCACGTAGGGCAGGCTCTCGATGTCGCCCACGGTGCCGCCCACCTCGGTGATCACGAAGTCGTAGATGCCCTTGCGGCCCAGGGCCTGGATCTGCCGCTTGATCTCGTCGGTGATGTGGGGGA
The DNA here is from genome assembly GCA_044344815.1 of Flavobacteriales bacterium. Classification (GTDB taxonomy): domain Bacteria; phylum Bacteroidota; class Bacteroidia; order Flavobacteriales_F; family PHOS-HE28; genus PHOS-HE28. Next base: position 3,583 of record JBIJCH010000265.1, read on the forward strand.
TCACCTGCACGGTCTTGCCCAGGTACTCACCGCGCCGCTCCTTGTTGATGACGTTCTGGTAGATGCGGCCGGTGGTGACGTTGTTGGCCTGGCTGGTGGGCACGTCCAGGAAGCGCTCGTAGTGGCCCAGGTCCAGGTCGGTCTCGGCGCCGTCCTCCGTCACGAAGCACTCCCCGTGCTCGTAGGGATTGAGGGTGCCGGGGTCGACGTTGATGTAGGGGTCGAGCTTCTGGATGGTGACCGTGAAGCCGCGCGCCTGCAGCAGTTTCGCCAGGCTGGCACTGATGATGCCCTTGCCCAGGCTGCTGGTCACCCCGCCGGTGACGAAAATGTACTTGGTGGAACCCGTCATCGCCTTGTGGACCGCACCGATGATGGATCGGCGATCACGGGGTGTAAAAGTA
>JBIJCH010000213.1:0-4802 GCA_044344815.1 Flavobacteriales bacterium
GTTCGCCGCCTCGTCGCCCGACGCATCGGAATGGCCGGTGACCAACACCCGCTGGCGGGGATCGCGAACGAGCTGGTCGAACACCTCGTTCAGCGTCACCAGCTGATCGCCCCCGATGGTGACCGACCCGGAAGCGAACAGCACCACGGCCGGAGCCTCACGCGACGCGGCGTCCGCATCACCCTCACCGCCTGAGGTGCGTATGTCCTGCAGTTCCAGGCTGATGTCATCCATGCGGCCCTCGAGGTCGTCCAGGCGATCGCGCAGCGCCCACAGCTCACGGCGCTGATCGGCCTGATCGATGCGCTGGTTCAACCGGTCCAGCTCGGCCTTGAGCCAGCGGTCGCGCTTGCGCACTCTCTGCGCAGGCATGGCATCCGCTGCAGGCAACGGACGTGGACGGCTGAGGGAGGCCAGGGCGCCGGCGTCGAGCACGACATCCTCCGTCATCGGCACGGTGTCGGTCACGCCCAGGTCGAGGGCGCACAGGTAGTTCTCCTCATCGAACACGGTGCCGCAGAGGGAGTTCACCTGGAGGCTGCGGCCCGGTGGCAGCGGCGTGGGCCTATGCACAGGCACCTGCGCGAGCGGCAGCAGGTCGGCGCGCAGCTGGCGTTCGAGCTCGATCCGCTGGCTGCGCACGTAGTAATAGATGGCGAGGTACTTGTCCTGCTCGGCACCGCCATCGATGCCGAAGCGGGCGCCGGTCCAGTCGATGCGGCACAGGCGATCGAGCTGGCGTACGGTGGGTTCGCTTAGGCGCACGGGGCCCGCATCCGCTCCCAGTTCCTCCACAGCGGCCGCCACCATGCCGTCGATGCGGGCCACCAGTGCCCGCACCGGCAGGTCGGAGCGCACACCCTGCTTCTCGAAATGGACATGGGCGTCGAGGAAGGCCTCGATGCCGGCCAGCACAAGGCGGTCCAGGGCGAGGTCCTCCCCGCCATCGGTCATGGCCGTGCGCTGGAAGGACATCACCGGCTCCGTACCCTCACCACCGAAACGCCACGTGGCCTGGAACACCGGGCTGGCGTCCGCCTCATCCGCATGACCGCGCACCAGCACCATCCGCGTATCACCTTCCGCCGAGAGCACCAGGGTACGCTGGGCGTGCAGCGCAGGCAGTGAAAGGGCGGAGCACAGGATGAGCGCGAGGCGCATGATGCAAAACTACCGGGACGGCATCCGGTGCCCACCGGGGACGCCAGGGAAGATCGAACAGCTCAGGAGAGGGAAAAGGCGAGCACCGCGCGCTGGCCCAGGAGCCAATGCTCGGCCTCCTCGCGGAACCCGAACACGCGGAAGGGGAACGGAGGACTATGATGACGCACGAAGAACTCACCCTGGATCCGCTCGGGCAGGTCGTGCGCCACGAAGGCCACGGGGCGGTGACCCTTGCGGCAGGCCCGCACCAGCAGGGCCCGTGCCTCGGCGGTCATGCGCATCAGGTCCTCCTGCTCCACCATCACCGGCCGCGTACCGTAGGGATCGAGCAGTTCCATGGCCCGGACGATGTCCTTGATCACACGGTTGTCGATCGGGGTGACGTTGCGGAGAAGCAACCTGAGCACCTCTCCCTCCTCCCAGGCCTCGAAGGCCATGACGGGCAGTCCAGCATCCATCGGCATGGCGAAATCTATCGGCGACGCCGTGCGGGATCCGCGCATGCCGCGAAGGATGTGTGAACAGGTCGCGGTGAACAGGCTCAGCGGGAGCGCACCGCCTCGGGCACCACATCCCCCGTGCTCGCATTGGGCCGTGCCGAGCCGATGATGGCCGCGATGGTGGGCGCGATATCGGTGATCGCGGTGCGCCGCAGCACCTCGCCGGGCCGCACGCCCCTGCCGAAGAGGATCACCGGCACATGGGTGTCGTAGTTCCATGCGCTGCCGTGGGTGGTGCCCCGGCCATCGTTCCAACCCTCGCGCTCGAAGTAACCGGGCAGCCAGCTGATGAGGATGTCGCCGCTGCGCCCCGGCATGTGCCCGTTCATGGCCAGCTGGTGCAGGTGGTCGGGGCCGTGGTGCAGCGGGATCAACAGCGTGTTGGTGACGCCGGCCACGAGGGGATGTCGGGCGATCGCGTCAGTGACGAGCACCACGTTCTCGTCCCATTCCGAATAGAAGCGATCGAGGAACACCTGCCCCTCGATGATGGTGTCAATGCAGGCGCGCGCGTCGCGGGTGAGCTCCGTGTCGATCGTGCGCCGGAACTCCGCGAGGTCCACATAGCCTGCACTGGCGCCGCGGTCCTGGAGGAAGCGTGGCACATCGGCGCCGCCATGGTCGGCGGTGAGGAACAGCGTGTAGCGCCCCTCCCCCACCTGGTCGTCGAGCGCGCTGAGCAGCCGGGCCAGTTCCTGGTCGAGGCGGATGTAAAGGTCCTCCAGCTCGATGGCGCGCGGGCCCACGCGGTGCCCCAGGATGTCGGGGCTGCTGTAGCTCACCGCCAGCAGGTCGGGTATGGCATCGCGCCCCAGGCCCTCGCCTTCGATCGCTGCCAGCGCGAGGTCGGTGGTGATGGTGTTGCCCCATGGCGTGTAGCTGATCAGTTCCAATCCTGCGCCCGCCTTGCGCAGGCTGTCGAGGTCCACCGGCAGCTTCGGCCTCAGCCCGCGGGCCAGCGGGATCTCGTACGGGTTGTCATCGGCCAGGGGGGTGTGGTAGCGCCCGGCCGGCAGCAGTGGTTCCCAGGTGCGGGCCAGGTATTCTTCGGCCAGGTGCCGCGCATTGAAGCCCTCCACCCAGGGCGGCAGCGAATCCATGTACCACGTGCTGGTGACGAAGCGACCCTCCTGACCTCCGGTGAACCAGTAGGCGGCATCGCCCGTGCGCCCGATGGGCAGGATCGCCGAGCGGTCCTTCAACGCAACGCCGATGGTGCGCGAACGGCCGTCGAAGCGCAGCTCGAGCTCATCGGCGAGCGTGGTGGCGAGCAGCTGAACGGGGGAACGCCGCCCCCCCATCAAGGCCGTGCCCACGCCCCGCACCGAGGTGTCCTCCACGCAGTAGATGGTGCGCCGCAGCTGCCGGTCGTACCGGTCGTTGGCCACGATGCCGTGCCCGCTGGGTGTGGTGCCGGCGTAGACGCTGGCATGCCCCGGACCGGTGACCGTGGGCGTGTAGTTGAAGTGCGCATCCCGCTGGAAGCTGCCCTCCATCACCAGCCGCTTGAATCCTCCTTCGCCGAAGTTGTCCCAGTAGCGGTAGAGCAGGTCGGTGCGCATCTGGTCGACCACCACGCCCACCACGAGCCTGGGTGGTTCGGCCCATGGCGGGGCCGGGGGCGCTTGGGCAACGAGCCGGCAGGCCGCGAGCATGCCGAACAGGGCGAAGGTCCTCATGCGGAACGTGCGAACAGGTGGAACAACAGGATGCCCGCCCCCACGCTCACCACGATGTTGAGCAGGGCCATGCCTGTAAGGCCGTCGCGGAGCAGGGCGTAATTCTCGTGATTGAAGGTGCTCATGGTGCTGAATCCGCCGCAGAAGCCGACGGCCAGCAAGGCGTGCCATTGGGAACGCTCCGGTGCGAGCGACTGGAAGCGGAGCACCGCCCAGGCGAGCAGCGCGGTGGCGAGCAGGTTGGCGGCCAGCGTGGCCCACGGGAACGCGGCGGCCGGGGCCATGCGCAGCACCAGCCGGCCGGTGGCGAAGCGCGCCAGGCTCCCCAGTCCTCCCCCCACGAAGACGGCCAGCCAGAGGTTCATGTGCGTGCGAGGCGTTGGTGCAGGGTCCGGAACAACAGGAAGGCGAGCGAGCCCACGGCAAGGCCGTAAAGGCCGCCCACGATCACATCACCCGGATAGTGCACGCCAAGGTAAACACGGCTGCAGGCGATCAGGGCCGCCCAGACCAGCAGGGCGGCACCAGCCCAGCGGGGGCGGCGTTGGAGCATGCCGGTCATGAAGGCCGCGATGGCGAAGTGGTTGGCCGCGTGGCTCGACACGAACCCGTACTTCCCGCCGCAACCGTCGGGCACCAGCCGGACCAGGTCGGCGAGCACGGGCTCGTGGCAGGGTCGCAGGCGCAGCACCGTGTCCTTGAAGAGGACCACCGATCCGGTGTCGCTGCCCAGCACCATGAGCGCGATCACGGGCACGGCGAGCCACAGCCCGCGCCAGCCCCGGCGTTGGCGCACCAGCGCGAGGAACAGCACGTACAGTGGGATCCACAAGCGAAGGTCGCTCACCGCGATCATCACCGGGTCGAGGAAGGGGGTGCCCGCACCGTTCACCGCCAGGAAGGCGGCCTGGTCCGCGGCGATGATGCGGTCCAGCAGGCCCATGGTCAGTGCAGCTTCCGCCAGAGGAGGTCCTTCAGGGCATCGATGCCCAGCCCGGTCACGGAGCTGATCATCACGCTCTCCACGCCCTTGGGCAGTTCCTTACGCATGGCCTTCATCAGCTCCTCGTCGAGCATGTCGCACTTGGTGACGGCCAGCACGCGGTCCTTGTGCAGCAGTTCGGGGCTGTACTGTTCCAGCTCGTTCAGCAGCACCTTGTAATCGTGCTTGATGTCGTTGCTGTCGGCGGGCACCATGAAAAGCAGCACGCTGTTTCGCTCGATGTGGCGCAGGAAGCGCAGGCCAAGCCCGCGGCCCTCGCTGGCCCCCTCGATGATGCCGGGGATGTCGGCCATCACGAAGCTGCGGCCATCGCGGTAGGGCACGATGCCCAGGTTGGGCTGCAGCGTGGTGAACGGGTAGTCGGCGATCTTGGGCTTGGCGGCGCTCACCACCGAGAGCAGGGTGCTTGTGCCGGCCTTGGGGAAGCACACGAGGACCACGTCGGCGAGCAACTTC
>JBIJCH010000177.1:0-5275 GCA_044344815.1 Flavobacteriales bacterium
CAAGGTGGCCAGCCTCGTGGGCCTGAGCAAGGCCGGTCACGAGACCGTGGCGAAGGACGTGGCCATGCAGGTGGCGGCCATGGGCCCCATCGCGCTGGACAAGGCGAGCACGCCGCAGAGCGTGATCGACAAGGAGCTGGAGATCGGCAAGGAGCTCGCCATCCAGGAGGGCAAGCCCGCCGACATGGCCGAGAAGATCGCCGCCGGCCGCCTGAACAAGTTCTTCAAGGAGAGCACCCTGCTCGCCCAGGAGTTCATCAAGGACAACAAGCTCAGCGTGGAGCAGTACGTGAAGAACGCCGACAAGGACATGACCGTGACCGGCTTCAAGCGCCACTCGCTCACGATCTGATCCGCACGACCAAGTACGAACGGCCCCGGTCCCGAAGTCTCGGGACGGGGCCGTTCGCATTTCAGTGGCCCCACGACAGCCTTCGGTCACCCGCTTTTCCCTTCCTTTGGCCTCCGATCGTCGCATCCCGATCGCCCCACCGATGGCAGCCTCGAACGGAACCTCCCTCAAGTACAAGCGCATCCTGTTGAAGCTCAGCGGCGAAAGCCTCATGGGCGAGCAGGCCTACGGCATCAGCGAGGCCATGCTGAACACCTATGCCGACGAGATCATCGCCGTGGCTAAGACCGGGGTGCAGGTGGCCGTGGTGATCGGCGGCGGCAACATCTACCGCGGCATGAGCGGCGTGGCCAAGGGCATCGACCGGGTGCAGGGCGACCACATGGGCATGCTGGCCACCATGATCAACAGCCTGGCGCTGCAGAGCGCCCTGGAGGCCAAGGGGCAGGGCACCCGCCTGCAGAGCGCCATCAAGATGGAGCAGATCGCCGAGCCCTTCATCCGCCGCCGCGCCGTGCGCCACCTGGAGAAGGGGCGCATCGTGATCTTCGGCTCGGGCACCGGCAACCCCTACTTCACCACGGACACCGCCGCGAGCCTACGCGCGATCGAGATCCAGGCCGACGTGATCCTGAAGGGCACCCGCGTGGACGGCATCTACACCGCCGACCCCGAGAAGGACAAGAGCGCCACCAAGTACGACCGCATCAGCTTCACCGAGGTGTATGAGAAGGGCCTGAACGTGATGGACCTCACGGCCTTCACGCTGTGCAACGAGAACAAGCTGCCCATCATCGTGTTCGACATGAACAAGCCCGGCAACTTGGCCCGCGTGGTGACCGGCGAGCGCGTGGGGACCCTGGTGGAGTTCTGAGGGGGAGGCCACAGCGGCACGGAGGAGCACGGAGCCGACGCCGCTTTGGTCCCTGAGCGGTGCGGCATTCCGGCCTCCTGCTAATTTCGCGCACCCGAAACCGCCATTGAGATGGACGCCAAGACGCTGATCGCCCCGAGCGAGGAACTGATGAAGAAGGCCGTGGACCACCTGGAGAACGAGCTCACCAAGGTGCGCGCGAGCCGGGCCACCCCCAGCATGGTGGAGGGCGTGCGCGTGGAGGCCTACGGCTCCCACATGCCGCTGAACCAGGTGGCGAACATCAACACGCCCGATGCGCGTACGCTGATGATCCAGCCGTGGGACAAGAAGATGATCGACGCCATCGAGAAGGCCATCCAGGCCGCCAACCTGGGCTTCAACCCCAGCAACAACGGCGATGCGGTGATCATCAATGTGCCCATGCTCACCGAGGAGCGCCGCAAGGACCTGGTGAAGACGGCGCACAAGGAGGGCGAGCATGCCAAGGTGGGCATCCGCGGTGCCCGCCAGAAGGCCATGGAGGCGATCAAGGCCTCGAAGATGCCCGAGGACTTCGCCAAGGACGCGCAGGAGCAGGTGGAGAAGCTCACCGCCGCCTACAACAAGAAGGTGGAGGCACTGGTGGAGGCGAAGGAGAAGGACATCATGAAGGTGTGACGCGGCGGAGCCGCGGAGGTGGAAAGGTGGAGGGGTGCGATGGTGGAGAAGTGGGTGTCACGTTGCACCCTTCCACCGTTGCACCCCTCCACCTTTCCACCATCGCACCTTTCCAACATCAAGCCCACACCGGGCTCCCCTCCGAGCAGTTCCGGCACATCTCGATGCTGCTGCGCGAGACCAGCAGGTTCCGCCTGAAGGCGGTGTAGGCTTCGCCATTCCAGATCTCGCGGAAGCTCTGCGTGCGCAGGTCGCCGAGCACGTGGTGCGCGTCCTTGTCGAAGCAGCAGGGCACCACGCGGCCGTCCCAGGTGATCACGCAGCTGTGCCACATCTTCCAGCACCGGTCGTCCAGCGCGTTCTTCACCTCCCACACGCCGTTCGCGCTTCGGCGGTAGCGTGAATACCTGTCCTGCGTGGGGATCAGCGGGTGATCGTCCTTCGGGTCGTACACCTGTGCGGTCTTCAGCCAGAGGTCGTCCACGCCCAGGCGCTTGGCCAAGGCCCGGGCTTCGGGGATCTGGTGCTCGTTGGGGCGTACCACGAGGAACTGGAACACCACATGCGGTGTGCTGCTCTTCAGCTTCCGTTTCCACTTCACGATGCGTTCGGCGCCCTCGATCACCTTGGCCAGCTCGCCCTCCTTGCGGTAGGCGGAATAGGTCTCCTGCGTGGTGCCGTCGAGCGAGATGATCAGGCGGGAGAGCCCGCTGCGCACCGTGGCCTCGGCCTTCGCCTCGTCGAGGAAGTGCGCATTCGTGCTGGTGGCGGTGTACAGCCCCTTGCTCCGCGCATGCGCCACCATGTCCAGGAAGCCCGGGTTGATGTAGGGTTCGCCCTGGAAGTAGAAGGTGAGGCCCCAGAGGTCGGGCGCCAGTTCGTCGATCACGCGGGTGAAGAGGTCCTGCCGCAGGTTGCCGGTGGGGCGTGTGAAGCTGCGCAGGCCGCTGGGGCATTCGGGGCAGCGCAGGTTGCAGGCCGTGGTGGGCTCGATGGCGATGCTGATGGGCAGCCCCTCGATGCGCGGGTCCTTCGTACGGCTGGCCCGGCGGAAACTGCGCCAGATGCGGTAGGCGTTGGCGGCCCGGCGACCGGTGAACGCGCCTGCCCACAGGGCGGCATCGCGCGCGGGGGCCAGGGGGTGCAGGGCCATGGGGCCAAGGTAGGGCGGAGGGAGGCGGGAGGAGGGCGTGGAACCGCAGAGGCGCGGATGGCGTGGAGGAATGCGAATGACTGGCAGGCGAGGGCGAACCACAGATGCACACGGATGAATGCCAGGGGCGAAGGGGAACCACAGAGGCCGCGGAGCCCCGAGGCTTCGGGAACAGAGGAATGCCTGGCGGGCGAAAGGGACGACCACGGATGGACACCGATGAACACAGATGTATGCATGGCGGGCGAAGGATGAACCACAGAGACCACAGAGGGCACAGAGGGAATGCCTGGCGGGGCGATGCTGCTTGGTGGGCCGCGCTGCGCTTGCCGGGGTGACCGCAGAGGGGCTCCAGAGGCCTCGGGAGGACGTGGAGGAATGCCGGGTAGGGCAGGGTTGACCACAGATGGACGCGGATGGACACCGATGATCGGACCACCGGTTCCGGGGAACGACCGCTCGTCACGGCGGGGCCAACTTTCAGGGAGGCGGCCTGTTACTTTCCGGCGGGCTTCTCCGTCACAGGTACAACCCCTTGTCGCGCATGCGTTCCCTGCTGCTCATCCCCCTGCTGTTGCTTGCCCTTGGCCTGAGGGCCCAAACGACCGTGACGGGCCGCGTGGTCGACAGCCGCTCGAAGGAACCGCTGGCCTTCGTGCCCGTGCTCGTGATGGGGGAGCGGGAAGGGGCCACCACCGACATCGATGGCCGGTTCACCCTGCGCGTGGGCGACCTCCCCGTGAAGCTGCGGTTCAGCTATGTGGGCTACGCGCCACTGGAGCTCGATGTGAACGGGACCGACCCCCTGGTCGTGCCGCTGGTGGAGGCCGTGGCCGAACTGAAGGCCCTGGAGGTGCTGCCCACCGAGAACCCCGCGCACCGCATCATCAAGCGCGCCATTGCCAACCGCAAGCAGAACGATGGCATGCGCGAGCGCGCGCACCGCTACAACAGCTACAGCAAGACCATCTTCACCTTGGAGCTGGACAGTACGCTGCGCACCGACAGCACCCGCATCGCCCAGCTCGACAGCGGCGACCGCGAGGGCATCGCCTTCATCGAGAGCCAGCACCTTTTCCTGATCGAGAGCGCCACTCGCAAGAGCTTCATCCCCCCCGCCGCCGAGAAGGAGGAGGTGCTCGCCATGCGTGTGAGCGGCCTGAAGGACCCCTCCTTCCTGGCCCTGGCCGCACAGACCAAGACCTTCAGCATCTACGGGCCCCAGGTGTCCATCAGCCAGAAGAACTACCTGGGGCCGCTGGCGCCCGGCAGCACATCGAAGTACCTCTTCCTGCTCGAGGACACGCTGTACAAGGGCGCGGACTCGGTGTACGTGATCAGCTACAAGCCCCGCAGCCGCACCAAGTTCGACGGCCTGAAGGGGCTGCTGTACATCAACACCGACGGCTACGCCGTGCAGAACGTGACCGCCGAGGCCGCCGAGCGCGACGAGAACTTCAGCATCCGCTTCCAGCAGCTGCACGAGAAGGTCCCGGGCACCTCGAGCGGAGCCGAGCGATGGTTCCCCACGCAGCTCAACGCCTTCATCTACCTGGACAATGTGAGCACCGGCATCGGGAAGCCTTATGGGGTGAGCCGGACCTACCTGAAGGACATCGAGGTGGACGTGGACGTGGCACGCAAGGAGGTGCGCGGGCCCGAGCTGGTGATGGACCGCATGAGCACCCGGCAGACCGAGGACTACTGGAGCGCCCTGCGCACCGACAGCCTCGACAGCCGCGATCTCAAGACCTACCACGTGATCGACAGCATGGGCGCCGAGATCGACCTGGACAGGAAGGTGAAGTGGTTCACCGCGCTCACCACCGGCCGGCTGCCCCTGGGCCCGGTGGACCTGCTGCTGGACAAGCTGGTGCGCTACAACGGCTACGAGGGGCTGCGCCTGGGCGCCGGTCTGGCCACCAACGACCGCCTGACACGCTACGCCTCCCTGGGCGGCTATTTCGGGTACGGTTTCAAGGACACCAACTGGAAGTACGGCGGCTTCCTCACCATCAAGCCCTGGTATGGCCGCGACATCGCCCTGAAGCTCTTCCACGAGAACGATGTGGTGGAGAGCGGAGGCGTTTCCTTCGAAGGCCCGAAGAAATGGATCACCACCGAGAGCACGCGGTGGCTCTACGTGAACCGCATGGACCGCAGCGAGCGCACCGGCGCGCAGTTCGCCTTCCGGGCGGGCAGCTCGCTCAAGTTCTGGGTGGGCACCGAGCGTGAG
>JBIJCH010000106.1:0-6882 GCA_044344815.1 Flavobacteriales bacterium
ATCCGCACGGTGAAGGGCATCGGCTACAAGTTCGACGCCTAGCGACCGAACTCCCTGCTATATTTGCGCCCCTCGCAGGGCCTTGTGGCCTAAAAGGGGACCCAAGTTCGGGGTGTAGCGCAGCCCGGTTAGCGCGCGTCGTTCGGGACGACGAGGTCGGAGGTTCGAATCCTCTCACCCCGACCAGACCAAGCCCTGGTGACGAAGTCACCGGGGCTTTTTCATGCCCGACCGAGCCAAGCGCAGCTTGAGCGAGGGCGGGCGTGAAAAAGCCCGACGATGCGAAGCATCGTCCGGGGCTCGTGTATGTAGCTCCCCCACCTTAGGAAAGACCGACCGTAGGGAGGTCAATCCTCTCACCCCGACCAGACCAAGCCCTGGTGAAGGGGGCGCCGGTTCGCAACCGCCGCTTCTTCCCGGTTTCCCTACCGTTCACCGGCCGGGAACCGCCTTCCGTCCGATCGGCACCCTGGGCAGGCATCCCTTGCAGCGTGGGGCGCGTCTACCATTCAGAACGCCATGTCACGCGCATTCAAAATAGCCTTGATCCTCAAGAGCCGGAACAGCCTTCCGGTGTACAAGGACCTGAGCAAGTTGAGCGACCGTGAGCTGGATGAACAGGTGAACGCCATCGTTCGTCGCATGCGGGTCAATGAATCCCATGTGATCGCCCGGATGGTCCTGCGCCAGCCCACCTTCAGCATGAACTGAACCTCGGGCCCAATGAAGGGTCACTGGTCAACGGCCACCTGTTCGTGAGCCTGCAGGGGTGGGGTACGGCCATGGCGGATGGCGGATATATTTGCCCCCATCATCTGAAGCAACCATGGCCGAGCATCACCACGAAGGGCACTTTCCCGAGGAGGCTGAACAGAACGAGATCGGTGGCCCGGTCGTGTTCGCCCTCATGTGCTTCGCGACCGTGATCCTGCTGATCTGGGCCGGCTGCTGAGCCTGTTCAGTCCCCCTTCACATCCCCTGAGCGCTCCAGGTACTCGTCACGCCGCACGAGCGTGAACCAGTTCTCGCTGAGCTCAAGGTAACCGTGCTCGAAACAGAACACATAGGTGTTGCCCGCCTTTGTGCGGTACGTGTTCGTGTGGTACATGAAGTTGTACCCCCGTTCCACGAGCTTGTCCCGATGGACCTTCTTGGTCCCCTCCGGCCCGTTGTTCAATTCGCTCAGGATGCGCCGATTCCGCTTGAGGACGTTAACCACGTTGCGCACATAGTTGATGGGCGCGTTGTTCGCGTGGTAGTGGTAGATGTTCCGGCAGGCGTCCGAGCAGAACTTCTTGTCGGTGCGCCCCTTGATCGGCTCACCGCATTCGAGGCAGAGCTTCTCGGCGACGGCTACAGGCATGGGTGTGAACGGGAATGGGCTTCCTCCCCGCCAAGGTAGGCATTGCTCCAACCCGTTGCATCGCACCGTTCCCCTGCCCATCTTGGAACTTCCCGTACTGACGGTGTGTTCGTCGATCGATGGCTCCGCTCCTCTCCTTCACCCCACGCGGCATCTGGTGCGAGCTGGCCGATGTGTACATCGACCCCTGGCGGCCGGTGGACCGCGCCATCATCACCCACGCCCACAGCGACCACGCCCGGCGGGGCAGCAAGCACTACCTCGCCTCCCCCATCACCAAGGCCTTGATGCACGCGCGGCTGGGGGATGACCTGCGCATCGATACCCTGCAGCCCGGGCAGAGCGGCACCATCAACGGGGTGAAGTTCTCCCTCCACCCGGCCGGTCACATCCCCGGGAGCATGCAGGTGCGGGTTGAGCACAAGGGTGAGGTGTGGGTGGCCACCGGCGACCACAAGCGCCACTCCGATGGCATCAGCGGTGCCTTCGAGCCCGTGCGCTGCCACACCCTCATCACCGAATGCACCTTCGGATTGCCCATCTACCGCTGGAAGGAACCGGGGGTGATCTTCAACGAGATCAACGCATGGTGGCGTGCCAATTCGGCGAACGGAGTCTGCTCGGTGATCAGCGCCTACAGCCTGGGCAAGGCACAGCGCGTGATGACCGGGGTGGACCCGCGCATCGGCCCGATCCTGGTGCATGGCGCGGTGGCCAACATGAACACCGTGCTTCAGGACTGCGGGCTGGAACTGCCGCCGTGGGAGCATATCACCAAGGACACGCCGAAGGAGCGTTTCCGGAACGCACTGGTCATTACACCTGGCTCAGCCCTGGATACGCCCTGGATGAACCGCATGAAGCCCTACCGCACGGCCATGGCGAGCGGCTGGATGCGGCTGCGCGGCTGGCGGAGGCGCGGCAACATCGACAAGGGCTTCGTGCTGAGCGACCACGCGGATTGGGACGCACTGCTGCTGGCCGTGAAGGAGTGCGGCGCCGAGCGGGTGATCGCCACCCACGGGTACACGGACCTGTTCAGCCAGTATCTGCGGAGCGTGGGGGTTGATGCGACCGCAGAGTCGACGGAGTTCGCAGGCGAGGCGGGTGACGTGGAAGAACAAGGGGCAAGTGTCAAGTAGCAAGTGCCAAGTGACAACACGAGAACCATGAGCCCGGATAAACCTTTCGACCTTCAGCAGAGACTTGAGCTATTCGCCGCGAGGGTGGTGCGTTATGTGGAACGCATGCCGAACACAATGGCAGGGAGATACTTTGCAGGTCAGCTCTTGCGGAGCGGTTGTTCACCACCATTCCATTACGGTGAATCGCAGGCTGCCGAGTCCAATGAGGACTTCATTCACAAGTGCAAGGTCGCACACAAGGAACTTAAGGAAACCAGGTCGAACTTGAACGTTCAGCACTTGTCTGAACTGGTCTCCCGTTCGGACCAGGACCTGCTTTGGCTGCGCTCGGAAAGCAATGAACTGGTGAAGATCATGGGCAAGATCATCTCGAACGCCAAGAGAGGTGGGCGCCGTTAACACTTGGCACTTGTCCCTTGTGACTTGATACTTCTACTCCGGCCATGCAACGCGAATCCGCCCTATTCGACGCCCTCGACGCCACCACGTCCACCACCGCCAAGGTGGATGCGCTGGCGACGTATTTCCGCGAAGCGGATGATGCGGACAAGCTGTGGGTGATCGCCTTGCTCAGCGGGCGTAGACCGAAACGGCCGGTAACGAGCACCCAGCTCCGCCAATGGGCCGCGGAGGTCAGCGGTATCCCCGACTGGCTCTTCGAGGCCAGCTACCATGTGGTGGGCGACTTCGCCGAGACCGTGACGCACATCGCGAAGCTGGAGGAACGCCTGGTGAAGCCCCTGGCGGAATGGGTGCGATACGTGGAGGAGCTGAAGGACCTGTCCGTGGAAGAGCAGGCGGCACGCGTGAAAGCCGTCTGGGCCGGGCTTGAAGGAATGGAGCTCTTCGTGTTCAACAAGATCATCACCGGGGGGTTCCGCATCGGGGTGAGCCAGAAAGTGATGGTGAAGGGCTTGAGCAAGGCCACCGGCGTGGACGAGGACGTGTTGGCGCATCGCTTGATGGGCGATTGGAGCCCGTACAGCACCACCTTCCACGACCTGGTGCTCGGTGCCAACGAAGGCGATGACCTCAGCCGCCCCTACCCCTTCTACCTGGCCTATGGCATAGAAGGGCCTGAGGGAACGGCCGCAGGGGCCGGGCTGGAGGACCTGCTGCCCCTGGGCGACCCGTGCGAATGGCAGGCCGAGCACAAGTGGGACGGCATCCGCGGGCAGCTCATCGTGCGCGGTGGCCAGCATTACGTGTGGAGCCGCGGGGAGGAACTGGTCACCGACAAGTACCCCGAGCTCGAGGCGCTGCGAAAAGCCCTGCCTGACGGGACCGTGCTCGATGGTGAGCTCCTCGCGTGGAAGGACGGTGCGCCCCTCCCCTTCGCCGAACTGCAGAAGCGCATTGGGCGAAAGAGCGTGGGGAAGAAGCTGCTGGCCGATGTGCCCGTGATCTTCATGGCCTACGACCTGATGGAGCATGCGGGCGAGGACATCCGTCAGCAGCCATTGAGCGAACGGCGTGCGCTGCTGGAGGGCATCGTGTCCACGGCGGCACATCCGGTGCTCACCCTCTCGCCCACCCTGTCCTTCGCTTCGTGGGAGGAGATCGTGGCGCACCGCGAGCATGCCCGCACCGCCAGCATCGAGGGCCTCATGCTGAAGCGCCTCAGCAGCAGCTACGAAGTGGGACGCCGGCGCGGCGATTGGTGGAAGTGGAAGGTGGACCCGCTCAGCATCGACGCCGTGCTCACCTTCAGCATGCAGGGCCATGGCCGCCGCGCCGACCTCTACACCGACCACACGTTCGGATTGTGGCACGATGGACAGCTGGTCACCTTCGCCAAGGCCTACAGCGGCCTCACCGATGCCGAGATGCTGGAGGTGGACGCCTTTGTGAAGAAGAACACGCTGGAGCGCTTCGGTCCGGTGCGGCAGGTGAAGGCCAAGCTGGTGTTCGAGATCGCGTTCGAGGGGATCAGCCCCAGCACCCGCCACAAGAGCGGGGTGGCCGTGCGTTTCCCGCGCATCGCGCGCTGGCGGCGCGACAAACAGGCCGGGGAAGCTGATACCTTGGACAGTTTGAAGCGCCTTGCCCGCATGGCCGATCTGCGCATGGAGGGCGGAAACAACGAACTTGACCCTCCCTTGGGAAACATATCCATATGACCACACGCCTGCTCCTCCCCGTCCTGGCCGCCTTCGCTATGCCTGCCACCGCCCAGGTGAACGGCACCATCACGCACAACGGCATCACCCGGGACCACATCACCTACGTGCCTACCGGCTACGTCCCGGGCACGGCGGTCCCCTTGGTGTTCGTGATGCACGGCTTCACCCAGAGCGCATCGGCCATCATGACCGCCACCGGGTTCAACGACCTGGCCGAGCAGGAGGGCTTCATCGTGGCCTATCCCAACGGCGTGAACAATGGCTGGAACACCAACTCCCCCTTCCCCGGCGGCAGCACCGCCGATGACGTGGGCTACATCGGCGCCTTGCGCGATACGCTGGTCGCCCAGTTCAGCATCGACACCACGCGGATCTACGCCTGCGGCTTCTCAGCGGGCGGCTACATGAGCCACAAGCTCGGCTGCGAAAGCCCGAAGTGCTTCGCCGCCATCGCATCCGTGTCGGGCACCATCAACACCGGTGCCGTGGGGGCTTGCGCACCGCAGCACACCCCGGGCGTGCTCCAGATCCACGGCACCTCCGACCTCATCGTGAGTTACAACGGCAGCATCTTCAGCGGGCTCGGCGTTCAGGATGTGCTGGACCTATGGACCGATAACCTCACGTGCTCGACACCACCGGTGATCACACCGTTCAACGCCACCGTGGAGCAGCAGGTGTACGCGCCCTGCAACGGCAACGCCAGCGTGGTGCATTACAAGATCGACGGTGGCGGGCATACCTGGCCCACAGGCGCGAACTTCGACGCCACCAGCATCATCTGGGACTTCTTCCAGGGCTTCACCTGCGGGGACATCAGCACCCAGGTGGTCGATCGGCTTGTGCAGCCGCTCTCCGCATGGCCCAACCCGGCGCTGGATGCGGTTGCGCTTGAGGGCATTGATGGGCCCGCACCCTTCGTGCTGGTGGATGCCATGGGGCGGAACGTGCGCTCGGGACGCCTGACCGGCGAACGCACAACGGTCCAGCTCGATGGGCTTACCTCCGGCACCTACCTCCTGCGTTTGATGGACGGCAGCGGGCGCAGTGTGCGCGTGGTGAAAGAGTAGGCGGCAAGCGCACCATGTCACTGCTGCATCATTCCACCAGGCGGTGCACGTTGCTCATCGCATCCGGGGGGGTCGCAGCAGGCCTATGGGCGCAGGCACCTGGCGCCTCATCATCCGCCGGGGACTTCACCGACAGGCTGGGCGACCACAGCATCCACATCCGGTCCCTGCCCTTCCGGTTCACGTTGCGCGATGAGCGCCGCGACCTCGTGCTGCTGCAGACCAAAGGCGGCATCACGCTCACCCACCGCACCGGCACGGGGATGAAGTACCGGAAGCCCTACACGGTGTTCCAGCCGGGAGATGTGGTCTCCGAAGTGGAGTTGGACCGCATCACCGGCATCGAGCGCGGCGACAGCCTCACCACCTTCCACCTGGGGAATGCCGGCAGTGCGCACATCGCCTCACTGGCCTACCGGACCTTCCCGGACGGGCGCGTATCGCTGGCCGTGCAGGAGCTGCGGCCGCCGCCTGCGGATGGTGACCGCATCTGCCAGGTGTCCATCCGCTTCGCATCGGACAGCACGGACAGCTACCTGGGCATGGGCATGCGCTTCAACGCCACGGACCACCGCGGCACCATCGTCACCAACTGGGCGCAGGAGGTGGGTCCGAACCTGCCCAAGGTGGTGCGCAACGGCGGGGAACAGGGACGGGACATCACCTATGCCCCCGCCCCCTTCTTCCTCAATCTGAAAGGCTACGGCCTGCGGCTCGGCGGCACCAGCTACAGCGTGTTCGACCTGGCCAGGTCCGACCGCACCACCATGGCGGTGACCAACCACGCCGATCAGCTGCAGTTGATGGTATACCTCTCAGGCTCCCCGCTGGACATTGTGAGCGCGTACTTCCGGAGCAACGGCGCATACACGCTGCCCAGGCCGTGGGTGTTCGGCGTGTGGACGGCCGCGGGCAGCGACTGGCAGTCCAAGCAGAAGGGACAGGATCTGAACGAATCCGTGCTGCGCACCTGCCGCAGCAACGGTATCCCGATGAGCGTGATCTGGGCGGAGGACTGGTATTTCGACTTCTTCAGCCTGAGCCCCATCGCGGACTGGCGGGTGAACCCCAAATACTACCCGGACTACGGGCGGATGATCGACGAGCAGCACCGGTCCGGCGTGAAGCACATGGGCTACTTCCTGCCCAGCGTAGCCCGGAACAAGCTCTTCAAGCGCAAC
>JBIJCH010000107.1:0-6849 GCA_044344815.1 Flavobacteriales bacterium
CCAGCGGGCCGTGGAGCACGCCGCCTGGCTGGCGGGCGGGCAGCGGCAGAGCGCTCCCGCCCAGCGCATGGACGATCTCATCCGGGGCCGGGCGAGCGTGGACCTGCCGCCCTGCAGCTACCAGCCCGGCATCGTGCCGGTGATGCTGGACGAGGTGCTGCCACGCGAAGTGGTGCAGCGCCTGCGCGGCGGGCTGAAGGCCTTCGGGGAGAAGATGCGCGGCTACCGCACCAACGAGGCGGTGGTGGTGGCCGTGGAGAGCAGGACCAGTTCACCGGTGCGCATCCCCCGCGACCCCGTCACGCTCGAGCATCCCGGCCTGCCGGGGCTGCACCCGTGCGGCGAGGGCGGCGGGCATGCGGGCGGCATCGTGAGCGCGGCGATGGACGGCCAGCGCGTGGCCGATGCCATCGCCTTGCAGGCGGGCCGTGCCGCTCAGGGCTGAGCGCGCCGCGCGAACTCCATGCACAGCGCCGCCGCAGCGGCCGCCACGTTGAGCGATTCGGCACCGCCGGCGCCGGGGATCGCGATGCTGAGGCCGGGCCCGCTGCGCACCGCCTCGGACAGCCCGTGCGATTCGCTGCCCATCACCAGCACGGCCGGCCGCTCGAGCGGCTCACCGAAGACATTGCGGCCAGAGGCCTCCGCCTTGTAGACCCGCGCACCCGCCGAAGCCGCCGCGCCCAACGCCGCTGGCAGGTCGCCGTAGGCCACCGGCACGCGCAGCACCGAGCCCATGCTGGCCTGCACGCACTTGGGGTTCCACACCTCCACCGAGCCGCTGGCGCACCATACCGCGGCCGCGCCGAACCAGTCCGCGATGCGCACCAGCGTGCCCAGGTTGCCGGGGTCGGCCACGCCATCGAGCGCCAGCACCAGCGCACCGGCCCCGGGCGGCCGCATGGCGGGGGGCGGCGGCATGTGCACCACGGCCACCACCTCATTGCCCGACTCCAGGGTGCCCATGCGTTCAAGCTCGTGCGGGGGATGCACCAGGGCACCCGCCAGGCCAAGCTCCTCGGCGGCCTGCCGGGTGGCGTGCACCGCCTCCACGGTGAAGGGGGAGGCCAGCAGCTCACACACGAGCTTGCGGCCCTGCACCAGGAAACGGCCCTCCGCCTCGCGGTGCTTCCGCTGGTGCAACGCGCGCACGCGCTTGGTCACGACCTGTCCGCTCACGCTCAACGGGTATCTTGGCAGCGCCGCAAAATAGACACACCGCCGCCCTCCGTGCGGAGCAACGCCAGCCATATCCCGTGGGTCCTTGCCGGTGCGCTCCTGCTGGCCGGCTGTGAGGCGGCGAAGCATGTGCCCGATGGGAGGCACCTGCTCACGCGCAACCGCGTGGCGCTCGACCGGGCCTCGAAGGCCGCACAGCACAGGCAGGACCCCATCGACCTGGAGGAGGTGGCCTCCATCGTGAAGCAGAAGCCGAACAAGCGCGTGCTCGGGGTGCCCTTCTACCTGGCCCTCTACAACCTGCGCGACCCGCAGGCCGTGATGCGCAAGCGGCTGGAGCACGACAGCCTGTGCATGGTGCGCAACGAGGAGCGCGCGCTGAAGGGGAGGCGGCCGCGCACCTGCGACCGTTCCACACGCGGGCGCAACGGCGAACCGCCCGTGGTGCTCGACACCGCGCTGATGCACCGCAGCACCGGGCAGATACGCCTCTACCTGCAGAAGGAGGGGTACTTCCTCGCCTCGGTATCGGACACGGTGGTGCACAAGGGCCGAAAGGCGGAGGTGGGCTACACGCTGCATCCCGGCCCGGCCTACACCGTGTGCGATGTGAACTGGCTGGTGGACGACCCCGCCATCAGCGAATACATGCGGCAGGCCTGGCCGGCGCGACTCATCCATGCCGGCAAGCGCTTCGACTCCGACCTGCTCGACGCCGAGCGTGACCGCATCGCACAGGTGATGCGCGAGCAGGGATACCTCTTCTTCAACCGCGACCTCGTCATCTTCGATGCGGACACGGGCATGGGCGACCACCAGGTGGACGTGCTCATCCGGATCGAACGGCCCATGGGCCGGGGGCAGCGGGGGCTCAAAGGCACCCGTGAGGGCACGGTGTACGAAGTGGACCGCGTGGTGATCGAGGAGGATGCACGCGGCGAGCGGCGGGCGCCGCCGGACACCCTGGTCGTCGACGGCTACGAGGTGGTGTACCGCGACGAACTGCCACCGCACAAGCCCCAGTCGATGCTGTGCGGGATGTACCTGCGCCCCGACCAGCGTTTCCGGCAGAGCGACGCGGACCGCACCTACCGCCGCCTCACCAACCTGCGCGTGTTCGACCGGGTGGACATCCGCTACGACACCACCGGGGCGAGCGCACCGGACCGGGTGAACTGCCGGATCCTGCTCACGCCGGGCAAGGTGCAGAGCCTCTCGCTGGAAGGCTTCATGACCAACCGCGGAGGGTTCCTGGGCACCACCGTGAGCCTTGGCTACCGCCACCGCAACCTGTTCCGCTCCATGGGGAGCATCACCGCCTCGATGAACTTCGGCTTCGAGGCCCAGCAGAGCGTGACCGGGAACACCGGTGAAGGCGGTGATGCCAGCACCTCCGTACGGAGCGAGCGCCTGTTCAACACCATCGAGCTGGGTCCGGAGGTCACCCTGCGCTTCCCCAACTTCCTGCTCCCCGTGAAGTGCAGCACATTCGCCCGCTCGGCCGCGCCACGCACCACCATCAACCTGCTTTACAACTACCAGCAGCGGCCGGACTACACCCGCTCGCTCGCCAAGTTCAGCTTCGGTTATGAGTGGAACGAGACGCGCACCAAGACCTGGGGTGTGTTCCCGGTGGACCTCAACGTGATCCGGCTGCCCTACTACGACCCCGACTTCCTCGCCTTCCTGCAGAGCACGAACGACCCGGTGCTCACCGACAGCTACACCGACCACCTGATCGCGGGCGCCCGGATCGTGTACACCTGGAACACGCAGGACGCCATGGCGCGCCGCCGCAACTACTTCCTGCGCAGCACGCTGGAGACCTCGGGCAACCTGCTGGACCTGTACTTCCGTGCGTCGGACAAGCCGCTGGAGACCGACAGCACCGGCAGCAGCTTCCACACCGTGGGCGACATCCGCTTCGCGCAGTTCGTGAAGCTCGACAACGACTTCCGCTACTACTACCGCATCCACGACAAGAGCAGCCTGGTGACGCGCATCACCGCAGGGATCGGCGTGCCCTTCGGCAACCTCGACGTGCTGCCCTTCGAGACCAGCTTCTTCGGCGGCGGCGCCAACGGCATGCGGGCGTGGCAGGCGCGCACCCTGGGTCCCGGCTCTTACAGCGCGCCGGTGAGCTACGACCGCATCGGCGACATCCACATCGAGGGCAACATCGAATACCGGTTCAAGCTGATCGGCTACCTGGAGGGCGCCCTCTTCAGCGATGTGGGCAACATCTGGTCGCTGCGCCCCAACCCGGCGAAGCCCGGCGGGGAGTTCGAAGTGCGCGACTTCGTGAGCGAGATCGCCGTGGGCGGCGGCATGGGCGCGCGCCTCAACTTCGAGTTCTTCCTGGTGCGCTTCGACCTGGGCGTGCAGCTGAAGGACCCCGGCAAACCGGTCGGCGATCGCTGGTACTTCCAGCGCACCGAGCAGGAGGCCCTGGGGCGCGTGCTGAACCTCAACCTCGGCATCGGCTATCCGTTCTGACCCACGGCCTCGGGCGACCTGGAACGGCGGGCGCGCCCTCCCGGCTTTGTTTAGTTTTGCCGCCCACCGAACGAAATCACCCCCTGAAGATGCTGACGACCGGCAAGATCGAGGAGCTCCTGGGCGGCGACGCCTCCCTGCTCGCCCATACGTGCAAGACCATCGACCGCGGCAGCCTGCATCTCCCGGGTCCCGACTTCGTTGACCGCCAGTTCGTGGGCAGCAACCGCAACCCGCAGGTGCTGCGCAACCTGCAGGCCCTGTATGGCACCGGCCGCCTGGCCAACACCGGCTACATGAGCATCCTGCCGGTGGACCAGGGCATCGAGCACAGCGCCGGCGCCAGCTTCGCCCCCAACCCCATCTACTTCGACAGCGAGCGGATCGTGGAGCTGGCCATCGAGGGCGGCTGCAACGCCGTGGCCAGCACGTACGGCGTACTGGGCAGCGTGGCGCGGAAGTACGCCCACCGGATCCCCTTCATCGTGAAGATCAACCACAACGAGCTGATGACCCTGCCGAACAAGTTCGACCAGGTGCTCTTCGGCACGGTGGAGGGCGCGTGGGACATGGGGGCGGCCGCCGTGGGCGCCACCATCTACTTCGGCAGCGACGAGGCGAGCCGCCAGATCACCGAGATCGCCGAGGCCTTCCAGCACGCGCACGAACTGGGCATGGCCACCATCCTGTGGTGCTACCTGCGCAACCCGGGCTTCAAGAAGGACGGCGTGGACCACCACGTGAGCGCCGACCTCACCGGCCAGGCGAACCACCTCGGGGTCACCATCCAGGCCGATGTGATCAAGCAGAAACTGCCCGAGACCAACGGCGGCTACAATGCGCTGCCCGGCTACGGCAAGACGCACAAGAAGGTGTACAGCGAGCTCACGAGCGACAACCCGATCGACCTGTGCCGCTACCAGGTGGCCAACTGCTACATGGGCCGCATCGGCCTGATCAACAGCGGCGGGGCGAGCAGCGGCGCGGGCGACCTGGCCGAGGCCGTGAAGACGGCGGTGATCAACAAGCGCGCGGGCGGCCAGGGGCTCATCAGCGGTCGCAAGGCCTTCCAGCGCCCCATGCAGGAGGGCGTGCAGCTGCTCAACGCCATCCAGGACGTGTACCTGAACAAGGACGTCACCATCGCCTGAGCACGACCTTACGGCACGCGCTACCTTCGTACCAACGCTTCCCCGCCATGGGCTGGTTCACACGCACCAAGGAAGGCATCACCACCTCCACCGAGGAGAAGAAGGAGACCCCCGAGGGCCTCTGGTACAAGTGTCCCGAGTGCGACGAGATCGTGACCTCGGAGGACCACGAGAACAACCTGTGGGTGTGCGGCAAGTGCGCGTACCACGAGAAGATCGGGAGCGCGGAGTACTTCGCCATCCTGTTCGACGACCAGAAGTACAAGGAGATCGCCCCCGACCTGGTGGCGGGCGACCCGCTGGGGTTCGAGGACACCAAGAAGTACACCGACCGCCTGACGCGCACCCGGAAGGAGACCGGCCTGAGCGACGCGCTGCGGGCCGCCGAGGGCAAGCTTGAGAAGCAGCCGCTGGTGATCGCCTGCATGGACTTCCGCTTCATCGGCGGCAGCATGGGCAGCGTGGTGGGCGAGAAGATCGCCCTGGCCGTGGACGCCGCCATCAAGCGCAAGTGCCCGCTGCTCATCATCAGCAAGAGCGGTGGCGCCCGCATGATGGAGGCCGGCTTCAGCCTGATGCAGATGGCCAAGACCAGCGCCAAGCTGAGCCAGCTGGCCTCGAAGGGCCTGCCCTACATCAGCCTGCTCACCGACCCCACCACCGGGGGCGTGACCGCCAGCTTCGCCATGCTGGGCGACCTGAACATCGCCGAGCCCAAGGCCCTGATCGGTTTCGCCGGTCCGCGCGTGGTGCGCGAGACCATCGGCCGCGACCTGCCGGAGGGCTTCCAGACCAGCGAGTTCGTGCTGGAGCACGGTTTCCTGGACAAGATCGTGGACCGGCGCCAGCTGAAGGGCACCCTGGCCAGCCTGCTGGCCATGTTCCGCGGCTGAACCCCCTGTGGCACAGGCTTTTGCACCGCTGATGACGCGGTGGTTGAGCGGACGGGAAAATGACCTACATTTGCCGTCCATTCGCAAAGACGTCATGCAACTGACCAAGGAGGCCAAGAAGGAGCTCTTCAAAAAGCACGGCGGTTCGGAAACGAACACCGGCAGCACCGAGGGCCAGATCGCGCTCTTCACCAAGCGCATCGAGCACCTCACGGGGCACCTCAAGAGCAACAAGAAGGACCACGCGACGACAAGCGCGCTGCTGGACCTGGTGGGCAAGCGCAAGCAGCTGCTCAACTACCTGAAGAACAACGACATCACGCGCTACCGTGCCATCATCAGCGAGCTGGGTCTGCGCAAATAACCCGGTCCATGGCGCCGCAGGGCGCGCGGTCCGCGGGACATACTGAACGATAAGGGGGCGATCGTGAGGCACGGTCGCCCCTTGCATTTACGTAGGCAACAAAGAGGAAAAACGAAGACAAGATGAGACCACAAGGAATTACCAAGACCATCGACCTGGGCGATGGACGGCCCATCACCATCGAGACCGGCGTGCTGGCCAAGCAGGCCGACGGATCGGTGACCGTGCGCATGGGTGACACCATCCTGCTGGCCACCGTGGTGGCCACCAAGGAGGCCCGCGAGGGCATCGACTTCCTGCCCCTGCAGGTGGAGTACCGCGAGAAATTCAGCGCCGCCGGCCGTTTCCCCGGCGGCTTCTTCAAGCGTGAGGCCCGCCCCAGCGACCACGAGATCCTCGTGAGCCGCCTGGTGGACCGCGCCCTGCGCCCGCTCTTCCCGGACGACTTCCACGGCGACACGCAGGTGGTGGTGACCCTGATGAGCAGCGACAAGAAGAACCACAGCGACAGCCTGGCCTGCCTGGCCGGCGCCGCCGCCCTGGCCGTGAGCAACATCCCCTTCGGCGGACCCGTGAGCGAGGTGCGCGTGGCCCGGATCAACGGCCGCTTCGTGATCAACCCCGACATGGTGGAGGTGGAGAACGCCGACCTTGACCTGATCGTGGCCGCCACCGCCAAGGACATCCTGATGGTGGAGGGTGAGATGATGGAGGTGCAGGAGGGCGACATGATCGAGGCCATCAAGGTGGCCCACGAGGCCATCAA
>JBIJCH010000108.1:0-6844 GCA_044344815.1 Flavobacteriales bacterium
GGGAGCCCCGTCGATGTATGCCTGCCAGTCGGGCCCGTACCACACCTCGCTGAACACCACGATCCCGCCGGCGGCGGAGCGCGCCTTGTAGGTGAGGTGGTCGGTGCGGTAGGCGGTGAGCTCCACGGCCGCGGTGCTGTCGGGGCTTATCGCCGCATCACCGAGGGCCTGGCGGAAGCGCTCGTCCACGAGCACCGTGCGCCGCGGATCGATGGTGCGCAGCGCGGTGATCTCCTCATCGGCGCTCTTCACCCAGCGCAGCTCCCCGGCGAACCAGGCCCCGCCGTTGGCGTGCGGGTTTCGTAGGGGCGGCTTGGTCGGATCATAGATGAAATAGCGGGTGTTGAGCATGTTGAACACGTGCATGCCCGCCATCACGGAGTCCACCGCCTGCTGGGTGGTGCCGCTGGCGAAAAGGCCGCGCAGCCGCATGAGCTCGGGGCTCAGATGGAACTCGATGAGCTCCTGGTAGCGCTTCAGCTTCGCGCCGTGGTAGCCGCCCACGCTGCGGTGCAGGTAGCTCACGTTGGCGTCCTGGAAGGGGTCGCGCAGCGTGGCCACGCGGTAGCTCACGTGCCGGCGCAGCGCCCCGAAGCGCAGCACCGCCTGCTCGGCATCGTTGAGCGCGGACGACCGCGCGCCCGAGCGGGCCTTGCGCTCCCTGGCGGCGGCGAGCATGTCCTTGAACTCGGCCTCCACGGCGGGCGTGGCCTCGGCCTTGTAGATGGCGACGTCGGCGGCGTCCGGCGCGCGCTGCACCGTGCTCTCCTCCTTCTTCTCCCATTGCACGTAGCGGCCCTTCTCCTTGTCGTTGTTCAGGTAGCGCTTGTCCACCGTCCACAGGTCGAAGAGGATGAGCACGCCCAAGCCGGCGAGGAAGGGCACCCGGCCGATGGTGCGCCGGCCCGCGAGCACCACGAGCGCGGCGGCCGCGAGCACGAACAGCAGGCTGCGCAGCACGTCCGCGCGGAACACACCGATGCGCGCCGCCTTCAGCCCCTCCACGTAGGCGGCCACCTGGGCCTCGGCCGCGGGCGAGGCGTCCACCTGGGCGTTGAAGCGCTCGCGCTCGGCGTCGCTCAGGAAGTCCACCAG
Organism: Flavobacteriales bacterium; assembly: GCA_044344815.1. Lineage (GTDB taxonomy): Bacteria > Bacteroidota > Bacteroidia > Flavobacteriales_F > PHOS-HE28 > PHOS-HE28. The sequence continues at coordinate 1,096 of JBIJCH010000108.1, forward strand.
CCCGTCGGGCACCGCCGCCAGGGCGAGCAGCACCACCACCAGCGCGCCGATGGGCACCAGTGCGGACCGCAGCCGGGCACCGTCCCACGCGCCCTCCTTCAGCAGGCGGTCGAGGTAGAGCACGGCGAGCACGGGGGCGCTCAGCTCCACGATCACCAGGATGATGGTGACCGCGCGGAACTTGTTGTAGCCGGGCACATGGTCGAGGAAGAAGTCGGTGAGGGGCATGTAGTTGCTTCCCCACGAGAGGAGCATGGTGAGGAAGAACGCGCTGAACAGGGCGTAGGGCAGCGGTTCGCGCCACAGGAAGATGCCCGCCACCAGGTAGGCCGCCACGAGGGCGAACGCCAGCACCGGCGAACCCACGGCGAGCAGCAGCGGCACCATCACCACCGAGCCGAGCACCCACCAGCGGGCCATGCTCCCGGCACCGGCCAGGGCGAGCAGCATGAGCAGCACCACGATCGCCCCCAGGTACACGGGACCGCTGGTGAACATCTGGTCGCCCCAGTAGGTGTTCACGTAGCCGCCGTCCTGGTACACCTTGAGCACCTCGCCGCGGAAGCCGGGGTCGGTGATGGCCTCCAGGTCCTCGCGCGACCGGATGAGCGAGCCGCTCTCGCCGCCCTTGGCATTGGGCACGAGCAGCGTGAGGGTCTCCTGCTTGCCATAGCTCCACTGCACCACATAGTCGCGGTCGAGGCCGGTGGTCCTGTTGGCCTCGGCCGAGCTGCCGTCGGCGTTGATGGTGAGCTCGCCGGGGCCGCGCGTGGTGTACTGGCCGTAGGTGTAGGTGCTCCAGAGCAGGCCGGCGTTGCACACCAGCGCCAGCACCACCCCGGCCAGGGCCAGCGCACTGCCCTGCACGAAGCGCGGCACCCGCTTCTCGCACACAGCGGCCCAGGCCTCGGCCAGTACGAACAGCACCATGAGCAGGCCCAGGTAGTAGGTGACCTGCACGTGGTTCATGCTCACCTCCAGGGCGAGGAAGAGGCTGAACACGGCCAGGCCCACCAAAGGCCGACCCCGGTACAGCAGGTACAGCCCGCCGAGCACCGCGGGCATGTAGCCGATGGCGTTGGCCTTGCTGTTGTGGCCCGCCTCGAGGATCACGAAAAAGTAGGAGGAGAACGCGAAGGCGATGCTGCCCAGCACGGCCAGCCAGGGGTCGACCCGCAGGCACAGCAGCAGGATGTACATGCCGATGAGGTACAGGAACAGGTAGCCGGCGGGGAGCGGCAGGAAGCCGTGAAAAAGCTTGTCCACGTAGGTGAGCAGGTTGCCGCTCCAGAGCACGCTGATCTGGTAGGCGGGCATGCCGCTGAACATGCTGTTGGTCCACAGCGGTTCGGTCCCGTAGCTGTCGCGGAACTCGACGATCTCCTGGGCCATGCCCTGCCAGCGCTTGATGTCGCCCTGGTCGAGCGTGTAGCCTTCGAGCACGGGCTTGAAGTAGGCGAGGCTGAGGGTGATGAACAGGATCACGGCCACCCCCACGGGCAGCAGCTTCTTGAGGTCGTTCATGCGTTCGGGGGTGTCAACGGATCTCTTCGAAGTCGGCGTCCACGATGGGTCCGGTGGTGCGGCCGGGCCGGTCGGCGCGCTCGATGCGCACCTCGCCGCGTGTGCGGTCGTCGGGCCTGCCCACCGCGGGGCCCCGCTCCCGCCGGGCGGCCTGCACGCGGCCGATGAGGCGCAGCAGCTGCCACAGGATCACGAGCACCAGGATGGCACGCAGGGTGGCCGTCACCGAGAGGAGCACCATGGCGGCGAAGGTAGGAGGCACCGCCGAAGCCGCATGCCACCCGGCCCCGATGCCGTACCTTCGCGGCCCCGCCGCAAGGCCCTTTTCCCCCGACCATGTCCGATTTTGAAACGCTCGGCCTCCGGGCAGAGCTCCTGCACGCCCTGAACGACCTGGGCTTCACCACCCCCACCCCCGTCCAGGAACGCGCCATCCCCGTGCTCCTCACCAGCCCCAACGACCAGGTGGTGCTGGCCCAGACCGGCACCGGCAAGACGGCCGCCTTCGGCCTGCCGCTGCTGGAGGACATCGACCCGGAGGAGCGCGCCGTGCAGGCACTGGTGCTGGCCCCCACCCGCGAGCTGTGCGTGCAGATCACCGGCGACCTGGAACGCTTCAGCGCCCACCTCAAGGGCGTGAAGCCCGTGGCCGTCTATGGCGGCGCCAACATCCGCGAGCAGATCCGCGCCATCCAGCGCGGGGCCAACATCGTGGTGGCCACCCCGGGCCGCCTGCTCGACCTCCTGGGCCGCGAGGCCGTCGACCTGTCGCGCGTGCGCATCGTGGTGCTCGACGAGGCCGACGAGATGCTCAACATGGGCTTCCAGGAGGACCTCACCGAGATCCTGCAGACCACCCCGCCGGAGAAGCGCACCTGGCTCTTCAGCGCCACCATGGCCGGCGAGGTGCGGCACATCGCCAAGCGCTACATGCGCGACAGCGAGGAGATGCAGATCGGCGAGCGCAACGTCACCGCCTCGGCCATCCTGCACCAGTACTGCGTGGTGCACGCGCGCGACCGCTATGCCGCGCTGAAGCGCTTCGTGGACGCCGACCCCGACCTGTTCGCCATCGTGTTCTGCCGCACCAAGCACGAGACGCAGGACCTCGCCACCCAGCTGGTGAAGGACGGATACGTGGCCGATGCCATCCACGGCGACCTGAGCCAGGCTCAGCGGGACCACGTGATGGGCCGCTACCGCGCCCGCACCCTGCAGCTGCTGATCGCCACCGACGTGGCCGCCCGGGGCATCGACGTGAACGATGTGACCCACGTGATCCACTACGACCTGCCCGCGGAGCCCGAGAGCTACACGCACCGCAGCGGCCGCACCGCGCGCGCCGGCCGCTCGGGCATCTCGCTCAGCATCCTCGGGGTGCGCGACGTGGGCAAGGTGCGCCAGCTCGAGCGCATGCTGAAGACGCACTTCACCTATGTGCGCGTGCCGGGCGGAGGCGACATCGGCAAGGCCCAGCTGCGCGCATTCCTGCACCGCATCAAGTCGGCCGACGTGGACCACGAGGCCCTGGCCGATCTGCTGCCGCTGGCGCATGAGGAGCTGAAGGACCTCGACCGCGAGGAACTGCTGCAGCGCTTCATGAGCGTGACCTTCGCCCGGATCCTGGACCAGTTCCGCGAGGCCTTCGACCTCAACGTGGACATGAGCCAGAAGGACCATTCCGCCCGGGCCGAACGCCCCAGCTCGCGCGAGCGCTTCAGCACCGGCCGCCAGCTGTTCATCAACCTGGGCAGCGCCGACGGGCTGGACAAGGGCCGCATGCTGGGCTACGTCTGCGGCATCAGCGGCATCAGCGGCGAGCACATCGGCCGCATGCTCATCAAGGACGTGTACTCCTTCATCGACATCGAGCCGGCCTATTTCGAGCAGGTCTTCGAGGCCTTCAAGGGCGCCAACTACCGCGGCCGCAAGGTGCGGGTGGACGAGGCGCAGGGGCCGCAGGGAGGCGGCGGTGACCGGCCGCGCGGCGACCACGGCGGACCGCGCAAGCCCTACGGCGACCGCAAGCCCTACGGGGACAAGAAGCCCTACGGCCCGAAGAAGTTCGCCAAGAAACGCTACTGAGCACCGCCCGGGGCGGCGATCGCCTCGTTCATGCCGCGCTTCAGGTCCTCGATGGTGCGCTGCGGCACCTTCGTGAGGTCCAGCACCATCATCCCGTCCAGCGCATCGTTGAACCGCGGGTCGCTGTTGAAGCCCACGATCCGGGCGTTCAGCAGCAGGTACTTCTTCAGCAGCACCGGCACCGTGCCGCCGCTGGGCTCGATGTCGGCGATCAGCCGGTCGAGCTTCTTCAGGTCCTCGCCGCTGGCCGCCACGAGCGCCTCGCTGTCGGCGTGCTCGCGGGTGATGTCGAAGCGGTTGCGCGGGTGCACGTGGCGGGCGAGCTCGTGGTCGTAGTGGTGCTGCTTCACGAACTCGATGATGAGGCCGCGCGACAGGCGGCTGTAAGACCCGCTGATGCTCACCGGACCGATGAGGTAGCGGTGGTCGGGGTGGTTGAGGATGTGGATGAGCAGCCCGCGCCAGAGCAGGAAGAGCGGCAGGCGGTGCCTTTGGTACTCCTGCGGGATGAAGCTGCGCCCGAGCTCGAAGCTCTGTTCCAGGATGCGCTCCATCGGGCGGTCCATGCGGAACAGCGTGTGCGTGTAGAGCCCGCGCTTGCCGTAGCGCTCCATGATGCGCCGGCCATCCCCGATGCGGTAGGCGCCGGCCAGCCGCTCCTTCTCCCTGTCCCACAGGAACAGGTGGTCGTAGTACAGGTCGAACTCGTCGAGGTCGATGCGCTTGTTCGTCCCCTCGCCCACGGCGCGGAAGGTGATCTCCCGCTCGCGCCCGATCTCGCGCAGCAGCAGCGGGATGCGGTCGCTGGGCGCGAGGTACAGGTCGAACTCGGCCTGCGCGCCCAGCTTCAGGTCGCCCAGCCCCGCCACCTCGCGCATGAGCGCGCTGTGCTCCACGGCGTCCACCACGGCCTTCGGCCTGCGGGGGAACCGCAGCGGGCGGAACTGCTCGCGCTTCACCTGCACCCCGCTGCCCAGGGAATAGGTCTTCGCCCGCAGGTAGCGGCCCAGCTGCTCCACGCTGCCGAAGGCGGCGATGTCCTTCGCCGCGATGGGCTTGCCGATGCGCATGCGCACATGCTTGCCGCGCATCCGCAGCATCTCGTGGGGCAGCTGCAGCGTGCGCAGGTTGGGATGGATCATGCCCAGCATCTGGAAGATGCGGCTGTTGGCGCCATCGAACCAGATGGGCACCACCGGCACGCCCGCGTGCTTGATGAGCTTGATCACCGGCGCCTTCCAGCGGGGGTCCGCCACGGCCTTGAGCTCGGTGCGGTAGCTGCTCACCTCGCCGGCCGGGAAGATGCCCAGGGCACCGCCAGCGGCCACATGCTCCAACGCCTGCCGCATGCCCTGGAAGCTGCTGCGCGCCGTGAGCTCCTCGAAGGGGTTCACGCCGATGAAGCGGTCCTTGAGGGGCTCCAGCTGCTGCAGCATGAAGTTGGCCATCACCTTCACGTCGCCCCGTGTGCGGTCGAGCACATGCATCAGCGCGAGGCCGTCGATGGCGCCATAGGGGTGGTTGGCCACCATCACCACGCCCCCGGTGGGCGGCACGCGGGCCAGGTCGTCCGGATCCACGTCGATCTGCAGTTCGAGGTGGTCGAACAGGGCCTGGATGAAATCACCGCCCGGCACGTGCTCCACCTCGTTGTAGAACCGCTCCAGCCGGTTGAGCCCGCTCACCTCGGCGAGCAGCGCGATGCGGGGGTCGCCCGGCCGCATGTGGCTGGCCTTCGCCAGTTCCGCGGGATGAACGAGCTTCTTGCGCATGGCGGACGGTGCTCAAATGTACCCGCCGCAAGCCACCCGTGCGCCGGACATGCGTCGTCTCCGGGAGGGTGCCATGCCATCGGCGGTGAACGATGGTGATTACCTTTCGGGTCACCTCGCTTCGACGGGGGCATTCCAACAATCCCGTATCCATGCGTCGATCCGTCCACCTGCTCCTGTTCCTCTGCGGCACCCTCGCCGCGACCGCCCAGACCACCTGGTGGGGCATGACCTCGCTGGGAGGCGCCAACGACCTCGGCACCATCTTCACCATCACCGAGGGCGGCACCTTCACCAAGCGGTACGACTTCAACACCATCCCGGGCCGCGCCCCGAAGGCCGACGTGCTCAAGGCCAGCAACGGCCTC
>JBIJCH010000109.1:0-6837 GCA_044344815.1 Flavobacteriales bacterium
CCAGTGCGCATGCGCATCATAGGAGGCAAATACCGCGGCCGGCGGATCGATCCGCCCAAGGGCATCGAGGCGCGCCCCACCACGGACTACGCCAAGGAGGGCCTGTTCAACATCCTGCAGCACAGCGTGCCGCTCGAGGGCATCCGCGTGCTCGACCTGTTCTCCGGCACCGGCAACATCGCCCTGGAGTTCCTCTCGCGCGGCGCCGAGAGCGCATTGAGCGTGGAACAGGACCGCACCCTCTTCGCCTACCAGCAGGCGCTGGCCCGCAAGCTGGAGGAGCCCAACTGGCAGATGGTGAAGGCCGACGTGTTCACCTTCCTGGCCAACCACCGCGCCACCTACGACATCATCTTCGCCGACCCGCCCTTCCGCATGGAGGGCTTCGAGCGCATCCCTACCTTGGTGCGTGAAGGCGGCCTGCTGGCCGAGGACGGACTGCTGATCGTGGAGCACCCCGGCGAGGTGAACCTGAGCAGCGATCCCTGGTTCCGGAAGCACCGCCCCTACGGCAACGTGCATTTCAGCTTCTTCTCCCCCGCGCCGAACGCCCCGGCGGGCAACTCCTGACAACCACCCTTCCGCATGAGCAGCCGCATCGCCGTCTTCCCCGGGTCGTTCGATCCCGTGACCGTGGGGCACGTGAACATCGTGGAACGCGCGCTGCCCCTGTTCGACCAGGTGGTGGTGGCCATCGGCGTGAACACCACCAAGAAGTACATGTTCCCGCTGGAACAGCGGCTGGCCTGGCTGAAGGCCACCTTCGCCGGGGAGCCCAAGGTGACGCCCATCGTGTTCGAGGGCCTCACGGCCGACCTGTGCGGGCGGCTGGGCGCCACCTTCGTGATCCGCGGGCTGCGCAACAGCACCGACCACGGCAGCGAGCGCAGCATCGCCCTCATGAACATGGCCATCGGCGGGGTGGACACGCTTTTCCTGCCCAGCCGGCCCGAGCACGCCCACATCAGCAGCACCATCGTGCGCGAGCTCATCGCCAATAAGGCCGACGTTTCCGCGTTCGTGCCGCAGGCGGTGCACATCCCATGAGGCCGGCGCTCATCCTTACCCTCCTTCTCACCGCGGGCCTGCTGCAGGCGCGCACCGTGCTGCGCATCACCGCCCCCGGGTTCAACGACCGGCCCGTGCTGGTGCAGCGCTACCTCGACCTCTTCACCCTGCGCACCGCACCGCTGGTCTCCGCACGGACCGATACGCGGGGCGACGTGGTGCTCGAGCTGGACGTGGCCGTGCGCACCCGCGCCCAGCTGCGCATCGGCGAGGCCCGCACCGACCTCTACCTGGAGCCCGGCGCCAGCTACGACGTGGTCTTCCAGCGGCTGCCGGGCGCAGCGCGCACCGTGGCCGGCAGGTCCAACGCCGAGCTCCTCTTCAACGGGCTCGACCTTTTCGACATCAACGCGCTCACCAGCGACCTGAACGAGCGCCTCGACGCGTTCGTCGCGGAGGACCTCGCCACCGACCAGGCCGCCGGCATGCAGGCCGTGGACGTGGTGCGCAAAGGCGGGGCACCAGCGCCGGACAGCAGCGCGCGGCCCGGCACCCTCTTCGTAACCCCATCGTGGTCCGAGGCGCGGGTGGACACCTTCGAACGCAAGCTCAACCGTTTCTACGCCGGGGTGAACGATGCCTGGTTCACGGGCACCGTGGAGTACGGCGTGGCCGGCCTGCGCTTCGGCCCGCGCACCAACGACAGGGAGCTGTGGGAGCGCCACCTCAAGGGCCGCCCCGTGCGCTACGACGACCCCGAGTACGTGCGGTTCATCCGCGGCCTTTTCGAGGACCACCTGATGCGCTTCCCCTTCCGCAGCAGCGAGGCCGATCTGCAACGCGCGATCGCCGGCGGCGTGCTCGACAGCGTGAAGCGCGTGTTCGCGAGCCACGAGTTCCTGCGCGATGACGACCGCCTGTGCGAGCTGGTGGTGCTCACCGAGCTATGGACGAACCACGCCAGCAAGCTCCTCGACCGCGCCGGCATCCGCAAGGTGCTGGCCGATGCCGAGGCGCGCTCCACCTACCCCGAGCACCGCGCCCTCGCCGCCGACATGGCGTGGGACCTCGCCGCCATGCGTCCGGACGCCACGCTGCCCACCCTCGAGCTGCGCGATCTGAAGGGCGCGTCCGTGGTGCTCGACAGCCTGCTGAAGGGGCCCGTGCTGCTGGCCTTCACCGCCGCGTGGTGCACCTACTGCGAGGTGGAGATGGCCGCGCTGGAACAGCTTTACGCCGAGCATGGGAGGATGGTCACCTTCATCGGCATCAGCACCGACCCCGGCATGGAGGCCTTCCAGGCCTACCTGCGCCTGCACCCCAAGCGCGACTGGACCTGGCTCCACGCCGGTGATGACCTGCTGATGATGGAGCAGCTGCGCATGCGTTCCATCCCGCAGTTCCTGCTGCTGCAGGACCGCACCCTGGTGCATTCGCCGGCGCCACTCCCCAGCGAGGGGCTGCCCGCCATCCTGCACCGAATGAAGGTGCAGGCCCAAGAAGCGGACAAGATCAAGTTCGGGGGTGAACAGCCGCCTCCCACGCCTCCACGACGCTGAGCAGGGACGGGTAGGTGTCGGCCTTGAGCGCCTTCACCCCCGCCGCATCGAGCCAGCGCACGTCGCCGATGTCCTCCTCGGCCTGGGCCACGAGCTCCTCGTGTGATGAGGCGCGCATCAGGAACCAGTCGGTGCGCTTGAGGTGCTGCTCGCCATTGCGCTCGTAGGTGTGCCAGGTATCGCACAGCGGCGCCTGCAGGTCCACCTTCCGCAGGCCGCACTCCTCCCGTACCTCGCGCACGGCCGCAGCGGGTATCGCCTCGCCCTTGTCCACCTTGCCCTTGGGCAGGTCCCAGCGGCCCAGCCGGTGGATCGCCAGCAGGCGGCCGTGCTCATCGGTGACCGCGCCGCCCGCCGCCTGCACGAAGCGGTAGCCGCCCTTGAACTCCTTCCACACCGGCCCCGGATCGTCGGCATGGAGCAGCATGCCGGCCAGTTCGATGCGCTGCGCGAACTGCTTCACCGCAGGGCGCACCTCGCGCAGGTCGTTCACCCGCAGCACCAGCCAGTTCGCGTCCGGGGGCACTGGCTCGGCACTGGCCGCGATCACCACGGGGCGGCCTTCGATGTGGATGGTATACTTTCGTCGCATGGATGCCCGCTTGGACCCGGCACTGCGCGTGGCCGAGTCATTGCTTCAGATCAAGGCCGTCAAATTAAGCCCCAACAAGCCCTTCACCTGGGCCTCGGGGTGGAAGTCGCCCATCTACTGCGACAACCGCAAGACGCTGTCCTTCCCCGCCGTGCGCACGTACATACGCCAGCAGTTCGTGCACATCATCAACCACGAGTTCGGCCGGCCCGACATGATCGCCGGCGTGGCCACGGGCGGCATCGCCCACGGCGTGCTGGTGGCCCACGACCTCGGCCTGCCCTTCATCTACGTGCGCAGCAGCGCCAAGGACCACGGCATGAAGAACCAGGTGGAGGGCGACCTCACCGTGGGCCGCAGCGTGGTGGTGGTGGAGGACCTGGTGAGCACCGGCCAGAGCAGCCTGAACGCCGTGCAGGCCCTGCGCGAGGCCGGCTGCGAGGTGAAGGGCATGGTGAGCATCTTCACCTACGGCTTCGACGAGGCCCGCAAGGCCTTCGAACAGGCCCGGGTGAAGCTCGTGAGCCTCACCGACTACCCCATCCTGCTCGACCAGGCGCTGCACAGCAACTACATCACCGAGAAGGACCTGCTCTCCCTCAACGAGTGGCGCAGGGACCCCGCCAACTGGAAACAGACCGCCACCCCCGCATGACGCGCATTGAAAGCAAGCAGGTGGAGATCGCGAAGCCTGCGGCGCAGGTGGACGCGTTCCTGCAGGACATGAACAACTTCCAGCAGCTACTGCCGCAGGACCGCATCAGCGAGTGGAAGAGCGACGGCGCCTCGTGCAGCTTCAAGGTGCAGGGGGCGGCCACCATCGGGCTGAAGCTCGACGGCGGCATCCCCGGCAAGGAAGTGCGCATGGTGAGCACCGAGCGGTCCCCGTTCAAGTTCAGCCTCACCGTGCACCTGGAGGACAAGGGCGCCAGCACGCGCGCCTGGCAGGTGTTCGAGGCCGACCTCAACCCCTTCATCAAGATGATGGTGGAGAGCCCGCTGAAGCACCTCTTCGACCACATCGCCGACAAGATGGTGGCGTTGCACGGGGCGGCTTGAACGACCGGTCTCGCCGCCGTACCTTGCTGTGCGATGACCAATGTGCGTCCTTTTCTCATTGCCCTGTTGGTCCTGGTCCTGGGATGCCGCAAGGACCCATCCCAACCCGGTGGAACGGAACTGACCAGCCATATCCAAGTCAGTGTGGATTCGGCCTGTGTGCTGACCGGCAACACGATCACCCCGAACGGTGACGGGGTGAACGACCGGTTCCTGGTGTGGACGAAGCACATCGTGGAGATCGCCGTCCACATCCGCAATTCCCAGGGCAAGGAGGTGTTCGCCACGGATTCCTTCAATACCGCATGGGATGGCACGGATAGTTCGGGGACCGGACCCTACACGGTATACGTTGCGGCCCGCACAAGCTCCCAGGTGCAGCTGAACGGGCAGTGCCGGTTGTACGTGCTCGACTATGGCAGTGAAGGCTGCCTGCACCACCCCGGCACACCGGTCTGCGGTGATCAGCTGGACCCGCGCCTCTGTGGCATCGCGCAACCCACGAACGAGGTGTTCTGCCCCTGAGGAGCGAGCAGCATCTCCCGCAACCTGACGCTGCGGTGACCGCGCCGCCCCGATCTTCGCGCCATGGCCTCCCGACGCGGTCGTTCCCGCGCCTCCGACGATGACGGCGCCAAGCCGGCGAAGCTGGACAAGGCCACGCTGCGCAAGACCGTCAGGCTTTTCCGCTACCTGGGTCCCTACGCCGGCACCTACGCGCTGGGCATGGTGTTCCTGCTCTTCACCAGCCTGCTGAGCCTCGCCTTCCCCCTGCTGCTGGGCAAGCTCGTGGATGCGCGGCCGCTCACCGGCTTCCTCGAGGCCCCGCTCACCGACCTGGGCAACATCGACTCCATCGCCAAGCTGCTGCTGCTCGTGTTCGCGGCCCAGGCGCTCTTCGGCTTCCTGCGCATCTACACCTTCGGCATCGTGAGCGAGAAGGCCCTGGCCGACCTGCGCAACGACACCTACCGCCACCTGCTGATGCTGCCCATGACCTTCTTCGCGCAGCGCCGCGTGGGCGAGCTCAACAGCCGCATCAGCGCCGACGTGGCCCTGCTGCAGGAGGGGCTTACCACCGTGCTCGCCGAGTTCCTGCGCCAGTTCCTCGTGATCGGCATCGGCATCGTGCTGCTCACCCGCGTGAGCGGCGACCTCACGCTCACCATGCTCTTCACACTGCCCGTGGTGGCCCTCGTCGCCGTTTTCTTCGGGCGGTTCATCCAAAAGCTGAGCAAGGAGGTGCAGGACCGCATCGCCGACACCAACGTGATCGTGGACGAGACCCTGCAGGGCATCCAGAACGTGAAGGCCTTCGCCAACGAGGCCTACGAGGCCGGTCGTTACAGCCAAGCAGTGCGGAAGGCCCGCGACCTGGCCATCACCAGCGCGCGCTGGCGCGGCGGCTTCGTCAGCTTCATCATCTTCTGCATGTTCGGCGTGGTGGTCTTCATCGTGTGGCGCGCCGTGCACCTGAAGGCCGTGGGCCAGCTGGAGCTCGGCGACATCATGTCGTTCATCGGCCTCAGCGTGATGATCGGCGCCAGCATCGGCAGCGTGCCCGAGCTCATCACCACCCTGCTGAAGGCCGTGGGCGCCACCGAGCGCCTGCTCGACCTGCAGGAGGAACAGGCCGAGCCCGTGCGCATGGACGACCGTGGCGCACCGCTCACCCTGCAGGGGGCCATCGCCTTCGAGCATGTCGCCTTCCATTACGCCACACGGCCCGACCTGCCCGTGCTGCAGGACGTGCACTTCACCGTGCGCCCTGGCGAGCGCGTGGCCCTGGTGGGGCCCAGCGGCGCGGGCAAGAGCACCATCGCCTCGCTCGTGCTGCGCTTCTACGACCCGGTGTCCGGCCGCATCACCATCGACGGGCGTGATGCGCGCGAGCTGGACCTTACGGCGCTCCGCGACCGCATGAGCATCGTGCCGCAGGAAGTGCTGCTCTTCGGCGGAAGCATCCGCGAGAACATCGCCTACGGAAGGCCCGGCGCCTCACAGGCGGAGATCGAGGCGGCGGCGCGCAAGGCCAACGCGCACGACTTCATCACCGGCTTTCCGCAGGGCTACGACACCGTGGTGGGCGAACGCGGCATTCAGCTGAGCGGCGGCCAGCGCCAGCGCATCGCCATTGCACGCGCCGTGCTGAAGGACCCCGCGATCCTGATCCTCGACGAGGCCACCAGTGCGCTCGACACCGCAAGCGAACGCCTCGTGCAGGACGCGCTGGACAAGCTGATGCAGGGCCGCACCAGCCTGGTGATCGCGCACCGCCTCAGCACCGTGCGCGATGCCGACAAGATCCTTGTGCTGGACAAGGGCGTGGTGGTGGAGAGCGGCACGCACGAGGAGCTGATCGCGGATGGCGAGGGGTTGTATCATAGCTTGCATGTTCTGCAACGCTCAACCGAACCATGATGCGCTACGCCATCCTCCTTCGTCCGTTACTGGTCATTGTGGCGCTGATATGCGCGGCAACCGGGGTGGCCCAAACACCGGGAATGGTGGTCTTCGGGACGGTCCGTGACATGAACACAAGAGACTCCATTCCCTTTCCTGTTGTATTGGTACAGGAAGTGGGGTCGAAGGAACCACCCATGCCGATCGTGAGCACAG
>JBIJCH010000173.1:0-5388 GCA_044344815.1 Flavobacteriales bacterium
GAGCATGGGGTTCTCCCGGTCGTCCTGGATGAGGAAGCGCAGGTGCGCGATGTTGTTGAAGTGGTACTGCTCCAGCTGGTCGTAACGGCCGGTGATGGTGTCCACGGGGTTGGCCTCGATGATGAGGGTGTTGATCCCCGCGAAGCCTTCGGTGGTGAAGGCGATGGTGTCCTGCAGGACCGCGCCGGCGGCCAGCGGGGCATTGTAGCGGTAGTGCACCAGGTGCCGTTGGTTGGTGCCGTCCACCACCCAGGCGGCCACCAGCAGGCTGTCCATGTTGAACTCGCTGATGTTGCGCACGGCCACCATCACCCGGGCCGTCTGGCCCTCGAAGGTGCTGTCGATCTGTTCGAAGAATCCCGAAGGCGGGTCGATGGCGCATTCGGGCGCGGGGGCGCCGAGCAGGTGCCAGCGTTTGAGCTGAGAGGGCGTGGTGTCCTGCACGGCGGTCTGCGCGAAGGCCCCCACCAGGCGCACCTCGGGGTATACGGCCGCGTCCACCGAGAGCGTGGGACTGGTCCACGCGGTGAGCGAATCCTCCGGCGAGGGACGCTGGTGCAGCAGCTGCTCGGCCCCGAACGTCGTGCGGCCCACCAGGCGCATGGTGGTGCTGTCCGTGGGCTGCAGCACGTCGTTCCAGTACATGCCGTTCCATTCGTACGCCGGACCCGCGAAGGGCGCCGCGATGGTGCCGCTGCGCGAGGTCACGTTCACGAAGGCGTTGAAGTCGAGGTAGTCCGTGCCCGACTGGCCGTACATCTCCACCGCCGTGGAGGGGTCGCCCTTCTTCACCAGGAAGATGTAGGGCACGTTGTTCGGCACCACGTCGTTCAGCAGGTCGGTGGCGCCCCACGAGCCCAGGATGTTGCGGATGATGGGGTAGTTCACCGTGTCGAGCGTCTTGTCCAGCCGCAGGTAGGTGTAGATCAGCACGTAATGCTCGTCCGGGATCCGCTGCGTGAGCATGGTGTCCAGGTTCCGCATCTCGCTCTGGAAGTTGTTCTGGCGGAAGCTGAAGTAGTACATCACGCGGTTCAGCGTGTTGCAGAGATGGCCGGAGCAGTCGCCGTTCGCGTTGCCGAAGTCGTTGTTGGGGTTCTGCGTGCCGCACTTGGTGCCCCAGGGCGTGAAGTCGAAGGGGTTGATCACCGCCACGTGGAAGGCGGGCGTGGCGCCGCAACCGTTGCCGTCCTGCCAGCTCAGGTCGATGAACCAGTCGCTGGGCGAGCCCGCGCCCCCCTTCAGGTTCACCGAGACGCGGCGCTGCCCCACGAAGTAGTCGAAGTCGCGTCCGGGCCGGTCGAAGATGACCTGCTCGTAGTCGTTCTTCTTGAACTGGAAGTGGTGGGCCTGGCCCCAGCCTCGGCGGCCGGTGATGTGCTGGAACGAGAACTCCCGCCAGTTGTAGCCGTCGTTGCCCGCGCTGTCCACGCTGCAGCGCCAGAAGAACACGATGCTGTCCGCCGTGCTGTTGAGGGTGTAGATGGACTGCGGCTGCCAGGTGACCACGCCGCCGGGGGCGGTCACCGCACCCTGCTCCATCACCGGGCTGTTGAACAGGTCGGTGGTATCGATCTGGAAGACGTAGGTGCGCACCGGGGCGAAGGGATCGCCGGTGCTGGCCTTCAGCGCGGGGCCGGTGTCGGGGGTCACGGCGAACTCGTAGGGGTACACCGGCTGGATGTCGCCGCTCACGATCAGGAAGGCGGTGTCCACCTGGTTGTTCACGAGGTCGTCGAAGTCCTCATCGATGAGGGCGGGGTCCAGGTCCGCGCGGATGGTGAGGGCGTTCTGCCCGGTGCCGCCCGAATCGGCCATCACCGGCAGGTCGAAGGTGACGGTGCCCTCGTCGAGCAGGCTCAATTGGCGCAACGCAGGCTGCAGGGTGAGGTTCTCCTCCACCAGGGTGCGCGTGGCGCTCACGCTGATGGGCACGAGCGTGCCCCGGCCGATGTTGCGCACGGTGGCCTGCACCTGGAAGCTGTCCAAGTCGGCCGTGACCGGGTCGGGCAGCAGGCGCACATCCTCGGCGGTCACCACGAACTCAGGCTTCGCGGGCGAGTTGAGCACGAGCATGGGGTCGCCGTGCAGGGTGAAGCTGTGCGCGGTGTTGATGCGGGTGAGGTCGTCGATGTTGGGGTTGATGACGTCGAACACCGCCTCGCGGATGTGGCGACCGATGGGCTTGCCGTAGTTGAGCTGGCTGAAGCTCTGGTAGAACTTGCCACAGTACTGCTGCAGCTTGCCCGCCTCACCGATGTCCACCGGCGAGAGGAAGCCGATGGCGCCCATGCCCCCGGGCCGCACGAAGACCTCGCTCGCACTGGTGTTGCTCAGCAGGTGCAGGTTGCCGGTGTAGCACGAGTTACCGATCATCAGCGGGTACCTCCCGTTCCACTCGTAATCCTGGGGGTTGTCCACCGTGATGTCGAAGCCGCCGCCTGTGGCATGCGCGAAGAAGGTCATGAGCGTGGTGCCGGCGGCGATCATGTCGCTCACGCTGTCGGCGCTGGCGGGCTGGATGAGGCCGGAACCGTTCTTCACGAACTTGGTGACGCGGCCCACGAACATCGTGTCCTCGGCCAGGACCTGGAAGTAGTTCAAGGCCTGGTCGAAGGCGGTCCATTCGGCCGCGTTGAACCCGCCACGGAAGTGGAGGATGTTCTTCATCCAGGCCTGCGGGGTGAGCTGGTTGGCCTCGAACTGCTGCACCTTGGCGAGGTAGTCGAGCACCTCCTGCTCGTTGCGCGCGGCGATGCGGCCCACAGGCACCTCCAGGATGCGCTCGTCACCCTGGAGGCCGATGGTGTAGGCCACATCGCTGGGCGGATACCCGACGGTGGGCACCAGGCTCTGGCGGGCGGCGGCGGTGTCGGGCACGAAGCGCGTGCCGCTCTGGTTGTTGGTCTTGTGCGCCTGGATGGCCTTGCCGATGAGGAAGAGCCCCTGGGGCGGGGTGGGGTAGGCATCGAGCAGATGGTCCACGAAACCACGGATGGCCATGGGGTGCTTGCGCACGCCGCCGCCGTACTGCAGGTACAGCTCCTCCACATCGGCGAGCACGGTGTTGTAAGGGTTCACCGGGCTGCTCTCACGATAGGCCGCGTACTGCGCGGCGGCGTTCATCAGGGCGGTGTGCGACACGATGAGCACGGCGGAGTCCTGCGCCTGGGCGGCGAAGTCGGTGAACCAGCCGGTGCCGTTCACGGGCCGCAGGCCCTGCACCAGCGGGATGTTCTGCCTGGCCTGCAGGAAGGTGCGCGTGGTGTCACTGTCCGGGTCGGCCGGGAGCAGCACACGCCAAAAGCCCTGGTCGAGCTCGGGCTCGACGCGGCGCACGGTGTCGCCCCAGACGTAGATCACCGGGTCGAGGCTGAACTGGTTGAAGCGCAGGTGGGCGGGAGGGTCGCCCGGTTGGTCGGGGAACCACATCGGCAACCGCGTCTGGTTGGCCATCTGGGGCAGCCGCGGGTACAGCACGCGCACGTAGCTGAAGGCCTGCCGGTCGGGGTAGTTGCCGGTCACGCTCCCACACGGACCGAGGTCGTGGATGCTGCGCAGCCGCAAGGTGTTGCTCGCCGCCATCACGAACCAGGGCATGGTGAAGTCGAACCTGTTCAGCTGGTACCCGCGGAAGATGGTGTCCGCCTTCACGTACCCGTTGAACAGCAGCTGCAAGTGGTGGTCATCGCACACGCCGCCTCCCACGTTGTTGGTACCGGCGGTCACCACCCGCACCTTGTAGTCGGGCGTATTGCCGATGAGGCTGGGGGCGGTGAGGTTCACCGCGAAATCCTGCTGCCACGACGGCGGGTTCGTGCCGTCGTTGAAGAGCTCGACGGGGTGCATGTGGCCCTCCGCCTCGCCGAAGAAGGAACCGGCCGCCTGGATGCTGTTGCGCCGGCCCTGGTAATAGCGGGCGAACGATCCGAAGACGTGCTCCCCCACGAACCAGTCGCGCGGCTGGTAGCTGGCATAGTCGGTGTTGCTGTACGGCTTCACCCGCTCGGTGACCGGTGCGGCATCCCAGGTGAGGAAGTACCGCAGCGTGTCGTTGTACAGCGAGAAGTAGGGGTTGTTCTGGTAGGCGGGCTCCTCCCACAGGGGCACGTCCTTCCAGCCGTCGTTCATGCGGGCGTGGAACTCGATGAAGTCGCCGGTGTTGAAGACCCCGTCGTCCTCGCCCTGCACGAACAGGGGCACCTGGTGTTCGACGCCGAACACCTGGATGGTGCGGGGGTCCACCGAGGCCACGGGGAAGCCGGCGTTCGCCAGGGTGGTGGAATCGATGCGGTAGAGGCCCTCGACCGAGATCGGGAACACCCACTACTGACGGCTGTAGTTGATCCATTCGTTCCCATGGGGCTGGGACAGGGCGCCCAAGGCGGCGCCCACGAACAGGACCGATGCCAGGAGGCGGTTCATGAGGATCCTTTTCGGAAGAGGTCGAAGCGGACGGAGAAGATGTTGGAGAACAGGTCCTCGTTGCCGCTGGCGATGCGCGAGAGCGCATAGTCGAGGTGGAAGCTCTTGATGCGAAGGCCGAGGCCGAGGTTGGGTTGTACGGTGAGCTGGCGTTCGTCCTGTTCGTTGGTCACGTACTGGAAGTTGTTCACCCCGGCACGCAGGTAGACCACACGGGCGTAGGCCAGTTCGATGCCGGCGCGCGGGTCGGCGCTCCAGGTGCCGGTGGAGATCAGCGTGTTGCGCGGGCCATCGAAGGTGTTCTCCACGTCGATCTCGGCGAGCAGGTCGATCTTGGGGCCGAGGGTGAACGAACGCGCGGCACCGAGCACCAGGCGCGGCAGGGTCACCTCCACGCTGTTCACGGGCAGCTCGTTGCCCGTCTGCTGGAACACCTCGATGGTGCGCTGGTCCAGGGTGTAGCTCCAGGCGTTGAAGGTGCCCGTGATATCGCGGGCCACGGCCCCGAGGCGCCAGCGGCCGCGCTGGTAGTTCACGCCGGCGTCCAGGCCGAAGCCCCATGCCTTGCCGAACTCGCCCACCCGGCGGTAGATGATCTTGGCGTTGCCTCCCAGGCTCAGGCCCGGCACCTTCAAGCGGCGGGCATAGCTGATGAGGAAGGCCTGGTCGGCCGCGCTGAAGCTGGTGATGCGGTCGTAGTTGAGGTTCCCCGCGTTGTCGATCAGGTCGATGGTGTTGGGGATGTTGTCGACCCCGAAGCGCAGGAAGGTGATGCCCAGCACGCTGTTGGTGTCGATACGCTTGGCCAGCCCGATGTGGTCGTACTTGGCGATGCCGGCGAAGAACTCGCTGTGCATGGCGCCGATCTGCAGGTCACCGGTCACGCCCAGCAGGCCGGCCGGGTTCCAATAGGCGGCGTTCACATCGCTGGTGTGGGCCACCACGCTCTGCCCCATGCCCAGG
>JBIJCH010000146.1:0-5793 GCA_044344815.1 Flavobacteriales bacterium
TCCAGGCGCACCAGCTTGTACAGGTCCTGCACCTGGGCGCCGAACTTGGCGAAGTACTGGCTGAACACCTCGGGCATCCAGTAGAAACTGGGGCCCATGTCGAAGGTGAATCCGTCCTTGCGCCATACGCGCGCGCGCCCACCGGGTTCCTCGTTCTTCTCCAGCATGGTCACGGCGTAACCCTTGCTGGCCAGCGAGGTGGCTGCGGCGGTGCCGGCGAAACCGGACCCGATGACGATGGCGCTGCGTTGCATGATCAATGCACCTGCTTGTCGGTGAGCATGCCCATGAGGCGCTGCCGGGCTTGGAAGATGCGACTTTTCACGGTGCCGATGGGGATGCCCAGCTTTTCCGCGATCTCGTGGTACTTGTAACCCTCGTGGTGCATGGTGAAGGGCTCGCGGAAGGTGGTGTCCAGCTTGGAGAGGCTCCGTTGGATCTCCCCCATGCGCACCAGATTCTCCGGGCTGGAGGGTACCTGCACGCGGCGCACCTGGTCACGCTCATGCTCCACACGGTCCATCAGGGCGGCCGTGCGCTTGTTGCGGCGGTGGTCGTTGATGAAGGTGTTCTTCATGATCGTGTACAACCACGCCTTGAAGTTCGTGTTGTCCTGGAACTTGTCCCGATAGGTGAGCGCGCGCAGCATGCTTTCCTGGAGCAGGTCCTGCGCGTCATCCCGGTCCTTGGTCAGGCTCAGGGCGAAGTAGTAGAGCTGCTGACGGAGGCCGACCAGCCGCTGTTGGAATTCGAGCGTGGACATCGTCAGTGGGGTTGTTTAGGGTTTGAAGAAGAAGCTTGGACAAATGTATGCGAATGTTCAATCAATGCGCAACTAACCCTGAACAAAAAATTTTCCATGGTATCTAAAATGGATGCAAGTGCTTGAATGTCAATGTTTTAGGATGCCGAGCAGCACCTTGGACCTGTATCACACCGCAGCCTCAGGCCAGCTTCGGAGGGCGTACAAGGGCCATGGAGGTGATGAGGAGGACCAGGTCGCCCCAGCCCACAGTCCCCGCTTGGGTCAAGCGGTCGGCGAGCTCGCGTCCCCAGAGGTCGGTGCTATCCGTGCCATAGGCGAGCATGCCCAGCGTGAAGAGCCCGGCGAGCACCATCCGGCGCTGGTGGAACAGTCGAGCCAGGCACCAGCTGATGAGGGGGAGGGCTAAAAGGAAATGCTGCACATCGGTGACGACCAACAGGGGGATGGCCGCAAGCGCCCACGCGCTGCCGAACACAAGCGCGTTGTGCTCGCCACCACTGCGCCTGGCCGACCGCACGCCCGCAACGAGCGTAGCCGTGACGACCGCCAGCAGGAGCAGGTCGCTCCAGCCGGGCAGGGGCCGGCCCAAGGTGGTGCCCAGCAGGGATCGCAGGGTATGCGTACTGCCGAGGTAGGTGTCGTGGGCCTGCATGGCCTGCAGCCACGCCTTGGTGAGGGCGATGCCACCGGCAGGGCCCTGGACCAGGAGCGGAAGCAGGATGCCGCCCATCAGGGTGAGCAGAGCGGATGGCAGCGCGCGCAGTCCCCCGGTCATCACCAAGGGCAGCAGCACAAGGCCGAGGTACGGCTTCACCAGTACGGCGGCGCCAAGCAGCACGCCGCCCAGCCGGTGGTCATCATCGAGCATGGCCTCGAGCCCGGCCACCACGCACCACAACAACAGCAAGTTCACGTTGCCCAAGTGCAGTTCCCGCGTGAGGTGCAGCGCCACGCACAGGAAGGCGAGCATCGCCCGCAGCCCAGGGCGTGGTGCGTGCACGGCGAGCACATGGCGCATGAGGATGCGCTCCATGCGCACCACCACCGACACCAGGGCCGTGCCGATGAGCGCGAAGTGCAGCGTGCAGACCGCCATGAAGGGCAGGAAGGTGGCGGGCACGAACAGGTACAGGAAGGCGGGCGCGTACTTGAATTACCCGGTATCAAGCCCGAAGGGCACCCCGTAGACCTGCTGGCCATGGCGCAGGGCATCGGCGGCCATCACGTACACGCGGAGGTCGTTCAGCCAGAAGCGTCCGTTCACCACCTCCAGCACGAGCGCGAGCACCAGCATCACAAAGGCTGTCCATCGGAAGGTGTTCAGACGGTGCATGGGCGCGGCGGCGGACAAGTTAGCCGTCGCCGGTGCCAGCCCTTTCCCGTGCGACGGACGTAGCTATCTTCGCGGCCCCCTCGGGGAATGGAAGCATAGCTCAGCTGGTTCAGAGCATCTGCCTTACAAGCAGAGGGTCGCTGGTTCGAATCCGGCTGCTTCCACCAGGTCCACGCCGAAAGGCCACGGTCGTGGATCCTGTTCTTTTCCTACTTTCGCGGCCCCGACGGGATCTTAGCTCAGCTGGTTCAGAGCGCATGCTTCACACGCATGAGGTCACTGGTTCGAATCCAGTAGGTCCCACCAACGAAAAGCCCTCCCGCGCAAGCAGGGGGGCTTTCCCGTTCCTGTCCTTTCGCGTTCAGCCCAGCTGGCGGCGCTGGTTCGCGGCGGCCCTGGTGGCCGTGGTCGCCGGACCGGTGTTCTCCCAGAAGGCGGCGGGCGACCTGCCCTGGACCTTCACCGGCAAGGTGGTCGCCGTGAAGGATGGTGACACCATCGAGGTGATGCACGAGGGCAGGCCGGTGCGCGTGCGGCTGGCCCATGTGGACTGCCCGGAGGGCGGCCAACCCTTCGGCAAGGCGGCCCGCCAATACACATCGGCGCTGTGCCATGGGCGCACGGTTCGTGTGGAGCGTACGGACCGTCCCGACCGCTACGGCCGTGCCATCGCCCTGGTGCATGTCGATGGCTCTTGTGTGAACAGGGCCTTGGTGAGCGCAGGGTACGCCTGGCATTACACCGCCTATTCGAAGGACGCGTCCTATGCCGCGTTGGAACGCGAGGCCCGCGTGGCCGGCCGCGGATTGTGGGCCGACCCGCATGCGATGGCGCCGTGGGAATGGAGGAAGCAACGGCGCAACCGGTGACCAGGGGTCACAGCGCTTCGGCCACCACGAACACGCTGCCGGTGACGAGCACAAGGTCGCCCGGTTCCGCCGCAGCACGGGCCGCGTCCAAGGCCGCCCGCACCGAGCCGCAGGCGTCGCCCCTGAGCCCGGCGGCCTGCGCCTGTTGCTGGAGCTGGACGGCGTCCAGCGCCCGGGGGATGTCGGCCCGGCAGAAGTGGTAGGTGGCCTCCCGCGGCAGTTCGGCGAGCGCTGCGTGTGTGTCCTTGTCGGCCACCGTGCCGTACACCACGTGCAGCCGTTCATGCGGCGTTCGGGCCAGCATCTCCTTCACCACGCGCAGGCCGTCCACGTTGTGGCCCACGTCGGCGATGGTGAGCGGGTCGTGGCCGATCACCTGCCAGCGCCCCATGAGGCCCGTGTTGCGGCAGGTGCGGGCCAGGCCCCGCGTGATGTGCTCCTCGCGGATCGGCCAGCCCTTCCCCTGGAGGATGCGCACGGCCTCCAGCACGGTGCGTGCGTTGCGCTCCTGGTGAGGCCCCGCCAGGTCGGGCGGATGGGCCAGGTCCGCGTGCTGGTCCACGAAGGTGATGGGGGAGGCCTCCTGTGCGGCCTTCTGTCGGAAGACCTGCGCGATGGGGCCCTCGGCCTCGCCGATCACCACCGGAACGCCGGGTTTGATGATGCCGGCCTTCTCACCAGCGATGGCCTCCAGCGTGCCGCCGAGCAGGTCGGCGTGGTCCCAGCCGATGGTGGTGATCACCGCCACCTCGGGCGTCACCACATTGGTGCTGTCGAGCCTTCCGCCTAGCCCCGTCTCGATCACCGCGATGTCGACCTGCTCCTTGCGGAAGTGATCGAAGGCCAGGCCGACGGTCCATTCGAAGAAGGAGAGGGCGATGGGCTCGAAGGCGGTGCGGTGCCGCTCCACGAAACTTGTGACCACGTCCTCCGGGATCATGGCGCCGTTCACGCGGATACGCTCGCGGAAGTCCTTGAGGTGCGGCGAGGTGTAGAGGCCTGTGCGCAGGCCGGCCTCCTGCAGGATGCTCGCCAGCATATGGCTGGTGCTTCCCTTGCCGTTGGTGCCCGCGATGTGCACGCAGCGCAGCCCCCGCTCCGGATGACCGAGCGCGTCCATCAGGGCGTGCGTGTTGTGCAGGTCGGCCTTGTAGGCGGCCTTGCCGATGCGGTGGAACATCGGCAGCTGCGCGTAGAGGTACGCCAGTGTCTCCGCGTAGGTCACGCTCACTGGAGCTGGAACACGAACACCATCAGGCCCACCTGCTCGTTCGGGGCGTCGGGCTTCGCGGTGAAGGTGCACTGCAGGGCCGCCTTCTTCGCGATGTTGAAGAGGGCCTGGCTGGTGGTGGTGCTCTTGTCGAGGTTCTGGCTCACACGCGTCACCTTGCCGTTGCGGTCCACCCAGATGTTCAGCGCCACCTTGCCCGCCTCGCTGGGCTTGTCGGTGATCGAGGGTCCTTTGCCGAGGCCACGGCCGCTGAGCTGCCACTGGCCCTGACCATTGCCGAACGAGCCGAAGCCGCCCGGGTCGCCGGTGGGAGTGCCCACGTTGCCGGCCACGTTGTCGTTGCCATCCCCGCTGCCACCGCTGTTGCTGCTCTGGGTGTTCCAGGCGTTCATCGCGTTCTGCAGGCCGGTGCTCACCTGGTCCTTGGGCTTCGGGGTGTCCTTGGGCTTGTCCTTTGGCTTCTCCTTGGGCTTCACCACCTCCACGGTTGCGGCGTCGTCGGTCACCACCTCCTCTGGGGTGTCGTCGCTGGGGGCGGCGGCGGCGCTGGTGGTGCCGGGGTCCATGTTCTCGGTGTCGCCCATGCCCAGTTCGCTGGTGCCCAGGTCGGCCATGGCCACCTCCACGCTCTCCTCGGGGAGCGGCGGGTCGTAGGTCTTCATCCCGATGAAGAGGAACAGCACGAGCAGGGCGGCGTGGATCACCACCGTGACCACGAGGCTCGTGGTGCGGTCGCGACGCTGCTGCTGGACCGCGGTCGCGTTCATGGCGTGGCGGGTTGGGCGGGCGCGGTGCCCACGGGTCTGGCCGCGGCTGCGAGCACGATGCGCCAGTGGTTGCGCTTGGCCATGTCGAGCACGCTCACCATGAGGCCGGTGGGCACCTCCTGGGAGACGCGCAGCACGATGGCGTCCTGTGCGGTGTGCTTCGCCATCTCGGCCTTCAGCGCGTTCTCCACGCCGGCGGGGTCCACGGGCGCTCCGTTCAGGCGGATGTCGGTGGCGCTCTCCAGGCGAAGGGCCACCTTGGGCTCCTCGGCCTTGGTGGCGGCGGAGCGGCCCTTGGGCAGGTCCACCGGCAGCGCGTAGGGGCTCACCATGGTGCTCACGATCACGAAGAAGATCAACAGCAGGAAGACCAGGTCGGTCATGCTGCTGAGGCTGAAGCCCGCGTCGATCCTATGGGTGCTGCGGATGGCCATGGCTCAGTCGGGACGTGTGGCGATGATCACCTTCCACTGGTTGCGCTTGGCGATGTCCATCACGCTCATGGTCACCCCCGCCGGTACGCTCCGGTCCACGTGCATCACGATGCTCTTGTCGCCGTCCAGCGCGCTCATCCTGTCCTTCAGCACACCTTCGAGGTCGAGGGGGTCGATGAGCGCGTTGTTCACGCTGAAGTGCTGTTCTGCATCGATGCGCACGCCCACCTGCGGCTTCTCCTTGGTCTTGTTGGCGCTCACGGGCAGGTCCACCGGGATGGTGGAGGGGCTCACCATGGTGCTGATGATGACGAAGAAGATGAGCAGCAGGAAGACCAGGTCGGTCATGCTGCTCAGGCTGAAGCCTGCGTCGATCTTGTTGCTGGACCGGAG
>JBIJCH010000192.1:0-5128 GCA_044344815.1 Flavobacteriales bacterium
CCATCCTCCACCACCCAGGTGCGCTCCTTGCGAGGGCGGGGCACATGGGCATCGGTGAGGATGTCGCTTACGAGCTTGCCACCGCCCAGGCCCATGGGCCGCATGCGGTCGCCGGCGCGCCACGGACGGAAACGCAGAGGGAAGCGGATCGCGGCGGGATCGAGCCAGGCAACGCCCGGCCCGGCCTCCGGGTCAACGGCCGTGCAGGTCACCCGATCGATCCGGAAGGGCGCGCCTGCAGGAAGCACCAGGTCCTCCGCGACCTCGAACGGGAAGGGCGGTTCCGACCGCTCGGAGCGGAGCAAGGCCTCGCGGTCCACGGTGACACGCACGTCGCCGGCGGCGAAAACGGCCCCCACATGGCCCTCCTCGACCGCATCGCGCAGCTGCATCAGCTGGTCGGGATGGAAGCCCAGCGGCCGCAGCCAATGGTGGAGCAGCAGGCCACCGAGGACCGGATCACGCACGTGGTCCAGCGGAAGGGCATCGCCCACGGTCGCGAGCACACGGCGGGCCTCGTCGGCGGCCAGCGCATCCTGGGCCCGCGCGCGCTCCAGGGTGCGCCCGAGCACCGTGCGCACGCCCGGCGCCAGCGCCTCCAACAAGGGTACCAGCTCATGCCGCACCCGGTTCCGCAGGTACTTGGGATCGGTGTTGCTGGCATCCTCGCGCCAAAGGAGGCCATGCTCGCGCGCATGGGCCTTGATGGCCTCGCGCCCCATCCCCAGCAATGGCCTGATGAAGGGACCGGTGCGCACCGGGATGGTGTGGAGCCCGCCGCGCATCAGCTCGATCAGGAAGGTCTCCAGTGCGTCGTCCCGGTGATGGCCCAGCGCGATGTGCGCGAGGCCGAGTTCCGCCGCGATGGACCGAAGCGCATCAAGGCGCAGGGTGCGCGCGTCCATCTGCACCGAACGGCCCTTGGTGCGCCGGGCGTTCACCTCCACATGCCGCACGTGGCAGGGCACACCGCGTGCGGCGCACAGCCCTTGCACGAAAGCACGGTCACCATCGCTCTCCTCCCCGCGCAACCCATGGTCGATATGTGCCACGGTGCAGGGGTGGCCCAGGGCCTGCAGCAGGTCGAGCAGCACCACGCTGTCCACCCCGCCGCTCACCGCCACCAGCACCGGTGCGTTCTCCGGAAGCAGCTGGTGCCGCCGGATGAAGCGGCGTACCTCAGCCTTCATGACCGAGGGCTTCGGTGACGCTGCGCGCCTTCAGCTCGCATTCGGCCCATTCCTGCGCGGGGTCGCTGCCGGCCGTGATGGCGCTGCCGGTGATGAGCCCCGCGCGGCCCGAGGCCGCATCGTAGGTGAGCGTGCGGATCACCACGTTGAGGTCGGTGCGGCCATCGGGACCGATGATGCCCAGCGTGCCACTGAAGAGGCCTCGCCGCATGTCCTCCAGCGATTCGATCAGTTCCATGGCCCGCACCTTGGGGGCCCCTGTCATGCTGGCCATGGGGAAGCTCGCGCGCACCACCTCCCACGTGGAACGACCCTCACCCAGGCGCGCCACGATGGTGCTGGTCATCTGGTGCACGCGGGGGTAGGCATGCACACCGCATAGTTCCTCAACCACGACCGAGCTGGGGGCGGCCACGCGGCTCAGGTCGTTGCGCATCACGTCCACGGCCATGATGTTCTCGCTGCGCTCCTTGGCATCGTGCGCCAGCTCCCGGGCGAGGCGGGCGTCCTCCTGCGGATCGGCATGGCGCGGGCGGGTGCCCTTCATGGGCTGGGCGGTGATCCGGCCATCGGCGATGCGCAGGTAGCGTTCGGGGCTGGCACACAGCGCGAAGTGGGCGCCGCGCCGGTAGAACGCGGCATGGGGCGCCGGATTGGCGGCCATCAGGCGGGCGAAGCCGGCGAAGGGGTCCCAGCCCGGGGCCGAGGTGGTGCGGAGGGTGCAGTAGTTCAGCTCGTACACATCGCCGCGCTGGATGTGGGCCATGGCCTGCTCCACCTGGCGCAGGTAACGGTCCTTGGGGGTGCGCAGCGTCCAACCATCGAGCGGGAGCGGGCTCAAGGCATCGGGTCGCCGGCCCAACGCCTCGAGCAGGCTCCTGGCGCCGGCCGGATCGCTGGCCGCATGGAGCACCGCGGCCTCCCCGTCGCTGAAGCGGAGCACCCAACGGGGTTCGGTCCACAGCACCTCGGAGAACCCATCCTCCGCCGGAAGGCGCGAGGTGAGCCGTTCGAGGGCGTTCTTGTGGTCATAGCCCACATGGCCATAACACCAGCGGCCATCGGGGGGGGCTTGGTGCCTGCGTTCCGCCCCCACCGCCACGAGCCAGCCGCCCTCGTCGTGCAGGCGGCGCGCCAGGAGGTCGGGTTCAGGCCGTACGGCAGCCCAGTTCAGGGTGCCGTTCCAAGGGGTTCGAACTAGCGGGTCCACGAACGATCGGGCGGGATGGCAAGTTATCCTGCGTGGGGCAACCGTTCCGACCGGCCCACGTCAATGTCTTGGAAGCGGTCGGCACGACCCTGCGAAGCACCTGCGAACCATGCATCATCCGCCTGGGCATCAAGGCCTACCAGCACGCCCATCGGGGTGGTGGTTTGACAGGATCCCAACGTTCGGACCATCTTGCGGAACGGGGTGCACCGTCGATCCCGGAATGACCTATCTTTGAGGTTACCATGAAGAAACCCGTACTCCTCCTTCTTGGAACGATGCTGGCGGCGATGGCCTGGGGACAGGCTGCCCGGCTCGTGATCAACAACGCGGGGGCGACCGATCCCTACCTCGTCTGGAATCCGGACCCGGATGCTGCGGACAACGCGGGGGCCTACCTGGTGATCGACAACCCGGCCACCAACGCCATCACCTACAATGGCGGGGTGAACGCGCAGGGGAACTTCCGCACCGAGGCGGCCCAGAACAAGATCCGCTGGGCCGTGGGCACTGCCGCTGCCGGCAGCAGCTACGTGATCAACTACGGGAACCAGGCCAACGTGGGCTTCCCGCTCACGGTGAACATCCTCACCCCCGGTGTGGGCGCGGGCTCGTTCGTGTTCTCCACCTACAGCTACTACCCCTTCGTGAACACCAGCGGTTACGGTGGTGCGCTGGCCGCGGCCAACAGCTGGGACAACTTCCAGTACCGCCTGCCCTCTGGTGTGACGCACATGAACGACTACGCCACGGGTTCGGTGAACAACTCGCAGAACGCGGTCGACCGGTTCTGGATGATCGACACCAAGGAAGCGGGCTTCGCCTACGGCACCTCCCCCAGCGTTGAGATCACCTTCGATCACGCCCACGGCGACATTCAGGCAGGAAACGCCATCGTACCGGGCGTCACCGCGCTGATGGCCCAGCGCTTCAACAACACGGTCAATCAATGGGGTGATGTGCTCTTCCCCGCCAGCGTGTTCACACCCAACGTGGCGCCTGGTGTAAGCCGTGTGTTATCCGGCCCGGTGTCCGCGGCCAACCTCTTCAAGTCTTGGACGCTCAGCAACTTCAACCAGCCCCTGCCGGTGGAACTGGTGGAGTTCAAGGGATCCTGCATCAACGGCCAGGTGCGCCTCGAATGGACCACTGCCAGCGAGCTCAACAACGATCACTTCCTGGTGGAGCGTTCGATGGACCTTTCCCAGTGGGAGGTGATCGGCCAGGTGGACGGCTCGGGCAACTCGGTGGCCCCCATCAACTACAGCTTTGTGGACGAGACGTCGGGGGGTACGGCCTACTACCGCCTGCGCCAGGTCGACCTTGATGGCACGGAGAACCCGCACCCCATGATCAGCGCGGACTGCGAAGGGGTGAACGGCACCGAGATCGTGTCCACCTGGGACGATGGCGCGAACGTGAACGTGATGGTGAGCAGCACCAACGAGGTGATCCACGATGTGGTGCTGGTGGACCTGCAGGGCCGCGTGATGGGCACCAAGCCGAAGCAGACCTTCGTGAACGGGATGACCACGATCGCCTTCCCCAAGGAGAGCCTGAGCACCGGTGTGTACGTGTTCCAGCTGCACAACAGCACGAACGTGATGCAGCGCCGGGTGATGGTGTACTGAGGCACCCAGTCCAACGATTTGCATGAAGGGCTCCTGCGGGAGCCCTTCCTCTTTTACCGGATCAGGCCTGTCGCACGAGGCGGGCCAGGGCATCGGCCCACCTCGGATGGGCGTTGAGGCTCTCCACCAGCTGCACCTTCCCGCCGCCGTGCTCACGGAAGAGCTCGTCGTACTCCTCACCGATCTCAATGGTGGTCTCCAGGCAATCGGCCACGAAGGCCGGGCTCACCACCAGCAGGCGCTTCATGCCGGCCTTGGCGTACTGCTCCACCAGCTCATCGCTGAAGGGCTTCACCCACTTCCGGTCCAGGCGGCTCTGGAACCCCACGGACCACTTGGCGCGCGGGATGGCGGAGCGCTCGGCCAGCGCTCGGGCCGTGGCGTGGCACTGCATCTTGTAGCAGGCGGGGTGCTTGTCGTAGGGTCCCGTCTCGCAGGCACATCCCGCCACGGGGGTCTTGTCCACCGCGCCCTGCAGCCACGTGGAGCAGGTGGTGTGGGAGCGCTGGATGTGCCGGTCGGGCAGGCCGTGGAAGCTGAACAGCACATGGTCGTACCCCTCGTGCCCGTGGGCGTTGATCCGATCGGCGAAGGCGTCCAGGAATCCGGGGTCGGCATGGAAGGCGCCCACGGAGGAGACCGCGGGCACGTCGGTGTAGCGGCCCAGGATGGCCATCGCCTCCTGCAGGGCCGTGCCCGTGGCGGCGCTGGAGTACTGCGGGAACAGCGGCACCAGCACCACGCGCTCCACCTGCATGCGGATGAGGCCGTCGAGGGCGGCCTGGAGCCGCGGGTTCTGGTAGCGCATGGCGAGCACCACGTGGTGGTCGGGCCCGAGCCGCTCCTGCAGGGCCTTCACCAGGGCGTTGCCATGCACGATCAGCGGCGAGCCCTCGGGGGTCCACAGCTTGCGGTAGGCCTTGGCGCTCTTCGGGGCGCGGAACGGGGCGATGATGCCATCCACCAGCAGCTTGCGGGCGGCCAGGGGCAGGTCGATCACCCGGCCATCGCCGAGGAACTCACGGAGGTAACGGCGCACATCGCCCACGGCGGGGCTGTCGGGCGTGCCCACGTTGATGAGCACCACACCGGTGCGG
>JBIJCH010000207.1:0-4862 GCA_044344815.1 Flavobacteriales bacterium
GAAGCGGCCCGCGATGGTGGGGATCCTCGTCCGCAGGTGGAACTCGCTGGCGAGCTTCTCGGTGGCCAGCTTGGTGGTGCCGTAGATGTCCATCGGTCCCAGCTCGTGGTCCTCGGCCATGGCGCCATTGGCGATGGGGTACACCGCTGCGGTGCTGGCCACGAACACCTGCTCCACGCTGGCCTTGGACTGCGCGGCATCCAGCACGCTGATGGTGCCGTTGATGTTGATGTCGGCCGCCTTCACCGGGTGCTCGTTGCAGTACGGGATGAAGTGCACGGCGGCCAGGTGCAGCACCCAGTTGGGGCGCGTGGCGTCGAACACGTCCTGTGTGGCCTTGCGGTCGCGGATGTCGACCTGGAAGAAGCGGTCGTCGGGCACACCGGCCAGGTGGCGCCGCCCGAAGCTCAGGTCGTCCAGCACGAACACCTCATGGCCCAGCTCCTGCAGGTGCTTGCTGAGCGCCGAACCGATGAAGCCCGCGCCACCGGTGATGAGGACCTTCTTGGCCATGGGACCGCGAAAGTAGGACCTGCTCCAAGGTGGATGGTGGACGTGTGGGACCACCGGGCTCCGCCTGTCCAGCCGGTCTTGTCGGATCACCGGGCACCGCCCGGCCAGCCGGACTTGTCGGACCACCGGGCCCCACCCGGCCAGCCGGACTTGTCGGATCACCGGGCTCCGCCCGGCCAGCCGGACTTGTCGGACCACCGGGCCCCACCCGGCCAGCCGGACTTGTCGGACCACCGGGCTCCGCCCGGCCGGTCGGTCATGTGGGACCACCGGGCTCCAACCGGCCAGTCAACCCTTACCGAGTTCCTTCAGCATACCCCGCCGAGGAATACGGCCAGGCCTCGGCACGATCCACCAATCCGGCCTTCACCGGGTTCTCCCGGATGTACGCCGCCACGGTCCCAAAGTGTCGCTCATCGCGGATGAACCGATCATAATACTCGCGCTGCCAGACCGGTCCACCCTGGTCGGTCGGGTCCCGTCCGGTCGCTATCCGCCAAGCGCTGATCCTTCTGCCGGTGAACGCTTTCCACGAAGCCACACTTTTGCTCATCGTCCAGCCGTTCATCGGCTGAAACAGGATGTGCACGTGATTCGGCATCACACACCATTCGTGCAGTGTGTAGCGCACGCCTTGAAAGAAGAGCAAGGCCTCCTGGACCATGGCGGCGACCTCCGGCTCATGCAACCAACAGGCCCCATGCCCTGCATCGAGATAGGCTTGGAAGCGTTTCTCCCGTTCAGCTTCACGCATCGTGGGTGGCAGTGACTTCAGCTCTTCCGCCATCTGGTGAACAGCCGACGCCGGGAGACTGTCGACCAAGTGAAAGCACACATGCTGGATATGGTCCTGACTTTCAAAGTGGGGCAGGAAGCCACGATCCCACCAGACAGGATCACCAGGCCTTCCCCCCGCGCGTCCCAAGCGTCCGTATTCGCCGTTGGCCACGGATGAACGGTGTTAGCGTGGTGAAAGTAGCTGCCATCACACCAAGTCGATCCTGAGACCGGGCCCAAGCCCGGTGGTCCTTCCCTATTCGCCCGTCACTTGGATGCGCGCCCATCCTTGGCCCTCAAGACCGGAGCGTTCAACCCAGCGCCTGGAACAAGTGCCGATAACCAGCATCATGGGCCTGCTTCGTGAAGTGCTCCAAGGCGAAGGCCCGCAGGCGCTCCCGTTCGGTCGGGGGCACCTGCTTGAGTTCCGGCAAGGGCTTCCCCTCCTCCACCACCAACCCCAGGTCGTGTGCTTTCACCAGCGCGCTGAAGTCGCCAAGGTTCGAGCTGATCAGGACCGGGAGCCCGGCCGCCAGGTACTCCGCGAACTTGGTGGGGCTGGCGACACGATTGGTGATCGTATCCTCCCGGACAAGTATCCCCGCATCACACAGGTTCAACTGGTAGCGGACATCATCCGGCTTCAACCAAAGCCTGTGCACCCGACCGGGATAACGTGAAACCAACTCCCGGATGTTCCGGTCATCGGGACTGAGGAAAACCAATGAGACCCTGGGATGTGAGAGGAGCTGATCGGCGAGACCGGATAGCAGCTCAAAGGACTGCCATCCCGCCGCAGAACCTGAGTACACCACTTGAACGACATCTTTCTCGATCGGCTCGAGGCCGCTTGCCATTTCCTCCTTCTCCTCTTCGCGAACAAGGGGCTTCACATGGTCCTTCCCCAGCGTGCACGGGATCACCACATGCGCGATACCCGTGTACCCGTACCGTTCGCGCCAATGCTCCACCAGCGCCTGGCTCACCGCGATCCGCATGTCGCTGGCGTTCACCGCTTCGTTCTCCAGGGGCCGGAACTGCGCGATCAGCGCGTCGTCATCGATGATCCGGTACTCCTCCCACTCGGCAGCGTAGGCCCCGCGCCCATCGAAGCAGACCTTCCCCGTGAGCCCCCGTTCCCGCATGCGCAAGGCCATCCATGTGGCGAAAGGCCCGCGACAGATGATCCCGGATGGCCTCAGCAAGCGACAGACCCAAGCGAGGATCGCGGTGTTCCGCTTCCACCGCTTCATCGTGGGCACCATGGGCAGCACCCAGGCCGAAGGGGAATGCGCCTTGATCTTCTTCCGCGTGCACAGGAAGTCACGACCGCTCACCAGCGCCACCAGTTTCACCTTCGGTCCACCGAGCGAATTGAGGTGCTCGACCACGTCGGTCACCTGGCTCCAGTAGACGCCGCTGGGCTGGTCGTTGTAGGTGAGGTAGACGATCATGAGGGGGCCGCAGAGACGCTGAGGCGCAAAGGAAGCGGAAGAAAGGCCAGTGCGATCGCGCGACTACGGCTCAAGGCCGGAGGGACATCGGAAAAAAGAGAAGGTGATCACAGCTCCCGCTCCAGCACCTCCACGATGC
Source organism: Flavobacteriales bacterium (assembly GCA_044344815.1). Classification (GTDB taxonomy): domain Bacteria; phylum Bacteroidota; class Bacteroidia; order Flavobacteriales_F; family PHOS-HE28; genus PHOS-HE28. The sequence continues at coordinate 2,884 of JBIJCH010000207.1, forward strand.
GCTCGGTGGCGTGGCCGTCCCACAGCGGTGGCACCTCGCCCCTCTTGAAGGTCCCGTTCTCGATCCGCGCGATCGCGGCGCGCACGGCGTCCATGTCCAGCGGCACCAGCTCGTTGCTGCCCAGGGTCACGGTGATGGGCCGCTCGGTGTTGGGGCGCAACGTGAGGCAGGGCACGCGGCGGAAGGTGCTTTCCTCCTGGATGCCGCCGCTGTCCGTGAGGATGAAGCCGCAGGTGGCCACCAGCTTCTGGAAGGCGAAGTAGTCCAGCGGCTCGGTGCGCACCAGACCGTGGATCGCATCGGCCTTGGCCTTCAGCCCGAAGGCCTCGATGTTCTTCACCGTACGCGGGTGGATCGGGAAGACCACCTTTCTGCCGGAAGCACAGACGTCCGCGATCAGGTCCAGCAGTTCGCTTAGGCGCTCGGGCATATCCACCGTGGCGGGTCGGTGGATGGTCATGAGCACGTGCCCGCCCTCGCCCAGCCCGAGCTCATGCAGCACCGGTGAGGCCTGTACCTGCGGCTCGAAGGCCACCAGCGTATCGATCATGGTGTTGCCCACGAAATGGAGCGAGGCCTCGGGCCTCCCCTCCTTCCGCAGGTTGTCCAGCCCGCTCTGCTCGGTGATGAAGAAGTGGTCGGTGAGCGCATCGGTGAGCACGCGGTTGTGCTCCTCGGGCATGCTGCGGTCGTTGCTGCGCAGCCCGCTCTCGAGGTGACCGATGCGCACGCCCATCTTGTTGGCGGTGATGGCCGCCGCGAGCGTGCTGTTCACGTCGCCCACCACCATCACCAGGTCCGGCTTCTCCCCGGCTATCACGGCCTCCAGCCCCAGCATCACCTGGGCCATCTGGGTGTTGGGGCTTCCGGCACCGATGTTCAGGAAGCGGTCGGGCACCAGGCCGAACTGCTCGAAGAAGACATCGGCCATGTTGGCGCTGAAGTGCTGGCCGGTATGCACAATGCGCACATCGATCGTGCCGCGCTGGGCGGCCACCTGCTTGAAGCGTGTGACCTTGATGAAGTTGGGGCGCGTGCCGACGACGATGAGGACCTTGTTCATCCGAGGGTCTTCTTGGCGCTGCGCGTGGCGATGATGAACTCGGTGCTGGGCGTGTCGCTCACCTTGCGGGCCGGGGCGCCGGCGATGGTGCAGAAGCCCTCGGGAAAGGAGCTGTTCACCACGCTGTTGGCACCGATGGCCGTGTTGGGCCCGATGGTGATGTTGCCGAAGAGCTTGGCGCCCGGGCCGATGTAGCAGTTGTCGCCGAGGGTGGGCACCAGGTCATCGGGACCCGGCCGCGTGCCGATCACCACGTCCACGTGGATGCGGCAGTTCTTGCCGATGCGCGCGTCGGGGTGCACCACGATGGTGCCGCGGTGGGCGATGCTGAGGCCGGGACCGAACACGTTGGGCGGGATGTCGAAGCCGCAGCGCACGCTCTGGTTGTGGAAGCGGATGCTCCAGTACTTGTACACCAGCTTGCCGAACAGCCCGCTGCTCTTATGGCAGTTCAGGTGGTACTCCACGCGGCGCAGCAGGCGCTGGAACTTCCACACCTCGTCGAACATCATCTGCGAGCTGTACTCCCGGCGCAGGGCGATGCGGTCCGCTTCGCGGTAGTCCAGGAAGTCCTGTCGGGTGCGGATCATCGGGCGCGCTTCAGGATGCGGGTGGCGCGCTCGGCGCCGGCGAACCCGAGCAAGTTATGGAGGAAGGCATAGCGCTCGGTGATGGCCTTGCTCACCTCGGGCCTGAATCCGCTTCCGATGCTTCGGCGGTACTCGGCCACGGCCCACGGAAGGTCCTCGGCGGCCACGATGCGCAGGGCCATGAAGATGTACTGGCGCAGCGCCTCGATCTCCGCGCCGTGGCGCGCCGCGTCGGTGCGTTGCAGGTGCTCCTTGATGGCGCGGCGCAGGGCGATGTAGCGCTCCCAATTGGCGCGCACATCGGTGCGGCTGATGGAACCCTCGGC
>JBIJCH010000111.1:0-6686 GCA_044344815.1 Flavobacteriales bacterium
GAACGCTATGCGCAGCGCCAGCGAACAGCGGGTATCATCAACCACCATGGCCTTCGCGTGGCGCGCGTTGCGCCGTGGCGGTTAATCACTAAGACGCAATGGCCGAGATCGTACGCATGCCGAAGCTGAGCGACACCATGACCGAGGGTGTGGTGGCGAAGTGGCACAAGAAGGTGGGTGACAAGGTGAAGAGCGGTGAGATCCTCGCCGAGATCGAGACCGACAAGGCCACCATGGAGTTCGAGAGCTTCTACGACGGCGTGCTGCTGCACATCGGCGTGCCCGAGGGCAAGACCGCCGCGGTGGACAGCCTGCTCGCCGTGTTCGGCAAGGAAGGGGAGGACATCAGCAAGGTGCTCGCCGAGGCAGCGATTTCCGCCCCGAAGGAGCAAACGCAGGAGGTGAACGCTCCCGCCGCCGCCGCTGCTCCTGCCGCTGCTCCTGCTCCTGCTCCCGTGGCAACCGCGCCCAAGCCCGCTCCATCGCCCGCTCCAGCCACCAACGGCAGCGGCCGCAAGCACGCCAGCCCGCTCGCCAAGCGCCTGGCCGAGGAGAAGGGCATCGACATCGGGCGTGTGAAGGGCAGTGGTCCCGATGGCCGTGTGACCAAGCGCGACATTGAAGGATATACCGGTGGCGGCATGGGCTATGCCGCTCCGCAAGTGGAATCGTTCACCGAGGTGGCCGTGAGCCAGATGCGCAAGACCATCGCGCGCCGCCTGGCCGAGAGCAAGTTCAGCGCGCCGCACTTCTACCTCACGCTCGAGATCCCCATGGACCGCGCCATCGGTGCGCGGGAGGCGATCAACGCGAGCATCGCGCCCGACAAGATCAGCTTCAACGACCTGGTGATCAAGGCCGCCGCCGTGGCCCTGAAGCAGCACCCCAAGGTGAACAGCAGCTGGCTCGGCGACCGCATCCGCTATAACGAGCACGTGCACATCGGCGTGGCCGTGGCGGTGGAGGAGGGCCTGCTGGTGCCCGTGGTGCGCTTCGCCGACGGCAAGCCCCTGCGCACCATCGGCGCCGAGGTGCGCGACATGGCGAAGAAGGCCAAGGAGAAGAAGCTGCAACCCGCCGACTGGGAGGGCAACACCTTCACCATCTCCAACCTCGGCATGTTCGGCATCGAGGAGTTCACGGCCATCATCAACCCGCCGGACGCGTGCATCCTGGCCGTGGGCGGCATCGTGGAGAAGCCCGTGGTGCGCAACGGCGCCATCGTGCCCGGCCACACCATGAAGGTGACGTTGAGCTGCGACCACCGCGTGGTGGACGGCGCCACCGGAGCCGCCTTCCTCAACACCTTCAAGGGGTTGATGGAGGAGCCGGCGCTGCTGCTGGGCATGGGGGCGATCTGAGCGAGGAGGTGCTTGTCCAGAGCGCCATCCGGTTCACCCTTCATGGACTTGGAGCACTCCTGGCATACGAGCCGGTGAGGTCCGTGCGTTCACAGGCCAATGCCTGATCCATGTTCCGCACCCTCCACGACCACCTCTTTCGCCGCCTTCCCCTGCTCAACTGGATCGCCGTGGCCTGCGCCTTCTGCCTGGCCGTGCTGGCGGGCAGGCTGGAGCTGAGCGGCCGCACCTCCTTCGTCTTCCTCAGCTGGAACCTGCTGCTGGCATTGCTCCCACCGGTCTTCGCCTGGGCTGCGCAGGGCTTATCGCGCACGCGCCTGAAGCCGCTCGCGCTGCTCACGCTTGTGCCCTGGCTGCTCTTCCTGCCCAACGCGCCTTACATCCTCACCGACCTGCTGCACCTGAAGCACCGGGCGCCCGTGCCGCTGTGGTACGACCTGTTGATGCTGCTCTCGTTCGCGCTCACCGGCCTCTTCATGGGCTACCTCTCGCTGCGCGATGCGGAGCGCACGTTGCGCGCCTTCGTCGGCCACGGGTGGGCACGCGCGGGCATCGTGGCCTCGCTTTTCCTCAGCGCCTTCGGCATCTACCTGGGCCGCTTCCTGCGCTGGAACAGCTGGGACGTGCTCACCGACCCCTACGCGCTGGCGCTGGACGTGGTGCGGCCGGTGCTGCATCCCTTCCGCTACGACCACGTGTGGCTGATGACCGGCCTGCTCGGCGTGCTGCTCGTGAGCGGCTACCACCTGGTGCGCGGGGTGGGGGCGGAGGAGCAGGTCGATCGGTAGGGACTGGGCGGTGGTGGCCCCAGTATGTTCACCGCCGACGCACGGCCTCCTCGACACCCCCATCGCGTACCTCAAGGGCGGGTGTGCACGTCAGGGTGTCGGTCGGAAGGGCATGTCCGTGATCCGCCCACCGATCGGAGGGATGAATATACCAGGAGGTATTATACCAGATGGTATAAGATCATTCCGCCAGCCGGGCGGGCTGGTCCATGAACGCCCGGCGGAACCAGAGCTCGAAGCCGGGGTCCAGGAAGGCCCAACCCTGCGGGGTGCGCTCCACGATGTCCTTCGCCTCCAGCCCCTCCCGGGCCTTCTGCACGTTGCGCGGCGTGCCCAGGCGGTGCTCGTGCATCACGTCCGCGCTGGTCAGCTTCGTCTCGCCGCTGGCGATGGCCTTCAGGATGTTGATGGCGGTGAGGCTCAACTGTTCGCAGGTGAGCTGGTAGAAGGGGGTGTTCGCGTCGAGCACCAGGTCGAGCGCGCGTGCAAGGCCCTCCTGATCGGCTTTCTTCCGCGTGAGCTCCCAGGTGAAGTGCGCCATCTGCTGCACGTACCAGCTGTGGCCCTTCATGGTGGAGGCCAGCGTGGTGGCCAGGTCGGGGGGGATGATCTTGCCCGTGCTCTTGAAGCGCTCCACGATGAAGGGCGTCCAGTGCTCGATGCCGATGCGCTGCAGCCACATCAGGTCGCCGAAGCGGTAGAACGGCCTGCCGCTGCTGTCGAACAGGTCGGCCATCATGTGGCGCTTGCTGCCATAGAGCACGTAGGTCACGTGCTTGTGCCGCTGCCAGTGCGCCCGCATCAGCTTCTGCATGCGCAGGTCGTCCCGCCAGTCCTTCAGGTCCTGGAACTCGTCGATGCACACCACCAGCCGCAGCTTCTTCGCGGCGGCGATGCGCTCGGCCATGTCGAGGATGTCGCCCGCGTGCTTGCGCGCCTCCTTCCAGTCGAAGCCGATGTCCACCGTGCCTTCCAGCTCGGTCCCGATGGAGATCCTCGGGACGATGGCCTTGAAGAAGGTCTTCGCGTTGCGCACCTGCTCCTCCCATCCGTTGCTGGTGGCCTGCAGCACGGCGCGGGCATAGTTCTCCAGGAACTCCTCGAAGGTGCCGCAGGTGAACATGTCCAGCACCGCCACCCGGGCGTTGCGCCGTTCGGCGCGCAGTTCGATCGCCGCCTGCTCCACGAGGGAGCTCTTGCCCCAGCGGCGGGGGCTGATGAGGATGGTATTGATGCCGCCGGCCATGTTCGCCTTCAGGCGCGCCAGCTCCTTGCGGCGGTTGTTGAACGCCGCGCGGCTCACCGTGCTCCCGAAATCGAACGGTGTGGTGCTCCCTTCCATGGTGCCAAGATATTATACCATGAGGTATAATACTATAGGGTATGATCGGTATCCCGCCGGCCGACCTAATTTTCCGCCGATGCAGGGCTTCCTCGACACCCCCATCGAGTACCTCAAGGGCGTGGGTCCCCAGCGGGGCGAGCTGCTGCGCGCCGAGCTGGGCATCGCCACCTTCGGCGACCTGCTCCAGCACTTCCCCTTCCGCTATGTGGACCGCAGCCGCTTCCACACGGTGCGCGAGGTGGTGGAGGACCTGCCCAGCGTGCAGCTGCGCGGCGTGGTCACGGACATCAAGACCCTCGGCGAGAAGCAGGGCAAGCGGCTCAGCGCGAAGTTCACCGACGCCACCGGCAGCATCGAGCTCGTGTGGTTCAAGGGCATCAAGTGGCTGCTCGGTTCGCTGAAGAACGGCCAGGAGTACATCGTGTACGGCAAGCCCAGCCTGTTCCGCGACAAGGTGAACCTGGCGCACCCCGAGCTGGAGCTCGCCGCCACCTGGGAGGCCGGGCTCGACGCCACGCTGCAGCCGGTGTACAGCACCACCGAGAAGGCCACGGCCAAGGGCCTCAACAGCCGCGCCATCGGCAAGCTCACGCACACCCTGCTGCTCACGCCCGGCCTGCACATGCCCGAGAACCTCAGCCAGGACCTCGTGCATTGGCTGGGTGGCCTCGCGCGCGAGGAGTGCTACCGCCAGCTGCACGCCCCCAAGGACCAGCACCACCTCGACCTCGCCACGCGCCGCCTCAAGTTCGAGGAACTCTTCTTCATCCAGCTGCAGCTGCTGAAGCAGAAGCTGCTCCTGCAGCAGCAGGTGAAGGGCCACGTGTTCGGCACCGTCGGTGCGCTCTTCAACCGCTTCTACAAGGAGCACATGCCCTTCGAGCCCACCGGCGCGCAGAAGCGCGTGGTGAAGGAGGTGCGCAAGGACATGGGCAGCGGCCGTCAGATGAACCGGCTGGTGCAGGGGGACGTGGGCAGCGGCAAGACCCTCGTGGCGCTGCTGAGCATGCTCATCGCGCTCGACAACGGCTACCAGGCCGCGCTGATGGCGCCCACCGAGATCCTCGCGCAGCAGCACTTCGCCACCATCGGTCGCATGCTGAAGGACATGCCGCTGGAGGTGCGCCTGCTCACCGGCAGCACCAAGGCCGCCGAGCGGCGCAGCCTGCTCGCCGCGCTCGAACAGGGGCACATCCACATCCTCATCGGCACGCATGCCCTGCTGGAGGACCCCGTGCGCTTCAAGGACCTGGGCCTGGTGGTGATCGACGAGCAGCACCGCTTCGGCGTGGCGCAGCGCGCGCGGCTGTGGCGCAAGAACGAGGTGCCCCCGCACGTGCTGGTGATGACCGCCACGCCCATACCCCGCACGCTGGCCATGACGCTGTACGGCGACCTCGACGTGAGCGTGATCGACGAGCTTCCGCCGGGCCGCAAGCCGGTGAAGACCGTGCACCGCTACGACAGCGCGCGCAACGCCGTGTTCGCCTTCCTGGAGGAGGAGATCGCCAAGGGCCGCCAGGTTTACATCGTGTACCCGCTGATCGAGGAGAGCACCAAGGGCGATCCCACCACGAACCCCGCGAAGGACCTCAAGGACCTCACCGACGGTTTCGAGGCCATCTCACGCCGCTTCCCGCTGCCGAAGTACGCGGTGAGCATCGTGCACGGCCGCATGGACCAGGCCACCAAGGACTACGAGATGGCGCGCTTCAAGCGGGGCGAGACCAACATCCTGGTGGCCACCACGGTGATCGAGGTGGGCGTGGACGTGCCCAACGCCAGCGTGATGGTGATCGAGAACGCCGACCGCTTCGGGCTGAGCCAGCTGCACCAGCTGCGCGGACGCGTGGGCCGTGGCGCGGAGCAGAGCTTCTGCATCCTCATGACCGGCGACAAGCTCGGCAACGATGCGCGCACGCGGCTGGGCACCATGGTGCGCACCAACGACGGCTTCGAGATCGCCGAGGTGGACCTGCGGCTGCGCGGGCCGGGCGACATCCTGGGCACGCAGCAGAGCGGCCTGCCCACCCTGCACCTCGCTGACCTCGTGCACGACCAGGACATCCTGCAGCAGGCTCGTGCCGCGGCACAACGCGTGCTCGATGCCGACCCTGACCTGCGCGATCCACGCAACGCCGCCATCGCCGGTGAACTGGCGGAACGCCTGAAGAGCCAGGCCGTGTGGGGGCGGATCAGCTAGGTCTCCAGCTCCTTGCGCCGCCGGATCATCTCCGGGTCGAGCACATGGAGGAGCGCCCCATAGGCGATGCACGCCTGGGCCACCACGTAGGTCAGCATGATCCACAGGTCGCCGTGCGGCAGGGGGCGCACGAAGCGGTTGGTGGCCAGCAGGCTGTCGGAGGCGATGAAGCACAGCGCCCCGGCCAGCACCAGCCAGAAGCTCGTGGGGAAGGTCCGGCGGAAGCGGAAGGCGGCCGCGATGCCCATCAGCGTGATCGCACCGGCGTACACCATCACAGGCGGCACCAGCGGCTCGTCCAGCCGTGGCTGCAGGTCCAGCGCGAACAGGAAGCCATGGATCAGCAATGCCACAGCGATCACCGTGGAGACCACCACGCCCTCCGGGCCGCCCACGGCGAAGACATTGTGGGCGAAGGCCAGCGTGTAGCACACCTGCGCCACCAGGAAGGCCGCCAGCCCCAGCAGGAAGTTGAAGCCGTCCAGGTGCTGGAACATGAGCGCGACATCACCGATGAGCGAGAAGAAGAGCCCCGCCTGGATGAGCAGGGTGAAGCGGTCGCCCACGCGCCGGCTGTTGAAGAAGAACCACGACGACAGCACCACCATCAACAGCGGTTTGCACGCGTACTCCAGCCCGTGCAGGTCGTTCGCCTGGCCCACGAGCGTGCCTGCCGTCGACGCCACATAGAGCGCGCCGTTCACAAGGGGTGACTTCCGGATGTCCATCGCTTCGGAGCAGGGATGGAGCCCCAAGATAGCCACCGCTGCTCAGGATGCCGGGGCATGGTCCGGTACACCACGATATCGAGGCCATCCATCGAAGGGACGGGCAGCTTCACCAGGGCAGCGATCCGGTGCCGGCGAGCATGGCCAGGTGCAGCAGGCTCACGCCACCCAGGGCGACGCTGACCAGCGGCCAGGAGGTCCAGAGCGCGACCGCGAGCCCGATGCCCAGCAGCGCGAAGGCCATGATGCGGCCGCTCTCCA
>JBIJCH010000113.1:0-6672 GCA_044344815.1 Flavobacteriales bacterium
CTCCCACACGTCCTCGGTGAGCGGGCGGCGCGGCGCGGCCTCCCAGGGGGCCTTGTGGATGGTGCCGGCGAACCAGCCGTCGTGGTAGATGGCACGGTTGCCGATCATCTCGAAGTACTGGGTCTTCCGGGTGCCCGAGGCCTTGGGGTCCTCGAAGGAGTAGTTCATCGCCACCCCCTCCATGGGGCGCTGCTCGATGCCGTTCACCATGCGGGGCGCGGGCACCTTCGCTGCGGCGAACACGGTGGGCGCCACGTCGATCACGTGGTGGAACTGGCTGCGCACCTCGCCTTTGGCCTTGATGCCGGCGGGCCAGTGCATCACCATGCCATTGCGGGTGCCGCCGAAGTTGCTGGCCACCTGCTTGGTCCAGGTGAAGGGCGTGTTGCCCGCTACGGCCCAGCCGGCGGCGAAGTGGTTGTAGGTGTGCTCGGTGCCCAGTTCGTCGATCTTGTCCAGCTGCATGTCCAGCGTTTCCTGTACGCCGTTGAAGTAGGTGTTCTCGTTGAACATGCCGATCATACCACCCTCCGCGCTGGAGCCGTTGTCGCCCACGATGTAGAAGATGAGGGTGTTCTCAAGCTCGCCGCGCGCCTCCAACGCATCGATCAAGCGACCCACCTGCGCATCGGTGTGTTCCGCGAAGCCCGCGAACACCTCCATCTGCCGCTCGAAGAGGCGCTTCTCATCGGCCGTGAGCTTGTCCCAGTCCTTGATGGCCTCGGGCTTGGGGGCGAGCACGGTGTTGGCGGGCACCACGCCCAGCTGCTTCTGGCGCGCCAGCGTTTCCTCGCGCACCTTGTCCCAGCCCTGCGCGAACTTGCCCTTGTACTTCTGCACATACTCCTTGGGTGCATGGTGCGGCGCGTGGGTGGCACCGGTGGCGAAGTACATCATGAAGGGCTTGTCGGGCGTAAGGCTTTGCGTGGTGTTCATCCACGCCAGGGCCTGGTCGGTCATGTCGTTGGTGAAGTGGTATCCGGGGTCCTCCACGTTGGGGTACGCGCGCGTGGTGCCGTCGTACACCATGGGGTGCCACTGGTTGGTCTCACCGCCGATGAAGCCGTAGAACTTGTCGAAACCGCTGTGCGTGGGCCAGCGGTCCATGGGGCCGGATACCGACCCTTCCCAGGGCGGGGTCTCGTGGTACTTGCCAAAAGCGGCGGTGCTGTAGCCGTTGAGGCGGAGCACCTCGGCCATGGGAGTGATGCTCTGCGGACGGATGCCGGTGTTGCCGGGGAAGGCGGTGGCCACCTCCATGATGGCGCCGGCGTTGTTGCTGTGGTGGTTGTAGCCCGTGAGCAGCGCGGTGCGCGTGGGGCTGCAGAGCGCGGTGGTGTGGAAGCGGTTGTACTTGAGCCCGTTCGCGGCGAGCCGCTCCAGCGTGGGCATGTGGATGGGCCCGCCGAAGGCGCTGCTGTGGCCGAAGCCGATGTCGTCGATGAGCACCACGAGCACGTTGGGCGCGCCTTCCGGGGGCTTCACCTCGAAGCGGGCCGGGGCCTTCACGTTCCGCGCGTCCAGCTCGGTGAGCGAGGGCGCCTCGGGCTCATGGATGGGCAGCACGGTGCGGTCCGGACCGGTGGTCGTTGCGCTCGTTGAAGACGCATCCTGGGGAACAGGCTGCTGTGGGCCGCCGCAGGCGGTGAGCAGGCCGATGAACACAAGTCCTTGGAACAGGATCGTCCGTTGCGTTGTGGTGTGCATGGTGGGTCCGGTGGTGGGAGTTACCGTGGAGTGGCGGGGTCGGTCGTTGGTGCGGGATCGACGTTGACGAACGGAAAGCTAAGAAAGAACTGGAGCGTGCTGTTGGTGGAGGAGATCCCGAGGGCGTTTTCCTTGAAGACCTCGGAGAGCCCGAAGCAGTAGCGCACGCGCAGGTCGATCCCTTTGAAGCCGCGCGGCTTGGTGAACACAACGCCAAGGTCCACGGGAACGGAAAGCTCGATGGGCTCCAGATCATCCTGGATGTCCTTGGTCACGGTGAATTCATCACCACCGACCAGGTCGCCGGTGGTGGCCAGCTTGCCGGAGGTGAGGAAGCTGACCTGCGGACCGGCGCGCACATAGAGCCGCTCGCCGATGCGCCGATGCATTTGCAAGGGAACATCGATGTAGTTGAGCGCAAGACGCGTGGCGTAGGAGCCGACGGTGCCAGAGGTGTCGATGAAGGCGCGTTCGAAGCCATTGCCGCCCTTGGGCGACAGGGGCTTGAATTCAGGGGTGAAGGCCCAATCCTCATTGAGCTTGATGTAGGTGCCGAGACCGAAGTTGAACCCATGGGCACCCGTGGTGCCTTCGACCCCCGGCATGCGGGAGAGGTTGAGCCCCGCATCGAGGGTGAAGTGGAAGTTCTCCGTGGCGGCCTTGTCGCCGAAGATGAGCACCAGCAGCGCGGCCTGCCCATGCGCTTGTTGCGCGAAGCCGCCCAGCATCAGGGCCAGTACGTATGGGGCTGTTCTCTTCATGGTGCGGACAGGCACGGTTCGTATGGCCAAGGTGCCCGAAAGAAACGCATGTTCCGGAAATGGGAGCGTAGTGGACCGTCCACTTTGCCCGAACGGCCCGGCCGCGCGCTAGTTCGCACTGTCGCCTGCGCACTTCGCCCGGGCCCGGGGTGTGAAATAGTACTTCACCCGGAACCGGATGATGTTGTCGAGGGTCAGGTCGTCATCGGCGATGGCATCGCGTGAGCGCTGCAACGTGTAGATCAGCTCCGAGCGCCAGTTGTAGCTGAACTTGCGACCGAGCCCGATGCGCACGCGGGTGCGGTTGGCGAAGCGCTCGGACAGGTCGGGGTCCTCGCTCACGAAGGCCTCCCCGTCGAGGATGGCGTACCACATGGAGTCGCTGTCGTAGCTGCGCACGTCCAAGGGGATCACGAGCTCGGCCCGCAGGCGCAGGCGTTGGGCGCGCTCCACGGTGTCGCTGCCGGTGTCGCGCATGCGGCGCACCTCGTAGCGGGCGTTCAAGCGCAGTTGGGTGCGCGCGAAGGGGGTGAAGTTGTACTTGGCGCCGAACTGGGTGCGCAGTTCGGCGGTGTTCAGGCCGGTGCGCTGCACGGTGTACGAGTACGGCAGGCCGAGCATGAAGCTCCAATGGGCGGTGGGGCTCACCTCCAGGCTGGGGCTTACGTTCAGGCTCTCCCACCGGTCCTGGTCGGAGAGCAGGGTCTGGTAGCTAAGCTCGCATTCGGCCATGTAGTAGCTCGCGAAGGAGCGGCCCAGTATGCCGTCCATCCAGAGCTGCGTGTTGGCCCCTTGTGCCCCGGCGGACAGGGGAAGCAGGCAGGCGGCGATGTGGCAGAGCCGTGCAGCACAGGGGAGGAGATGCGGGTACGGCACGGGCGTACGCTCAGGGCGTGGTGGCATCCTTCACGCACCGGAAGCCCACGTGGCTCATGCCGCTGTCGGGCGTGCTGCCCTGGCGCGCGCTCGGCCGGTAACGCCAGCAGTAGGTGTCGTGGCAGAGGAAGCTGCCGCCGCGTTGCGCGCGCAGGGGTTCGAAGGGGCGGTCCGGGTCGAAGCTCTTCGCAGGCCCTTTCGGGTCTGTGACCGCGGTGGCCGCCCGCTGGGTGTACAAGGCCATGTCGAGCCAGTCGCTGCACCACTCCCACACGTTGCCGGCCATGTCGTGCAGGCCGTAGCCGTTGGGGGCGAAGCGGCCCACGGGGGCGGTGCGCACGTAGCCGTCCCTGGCCGTGTTCGCCTGCGGGAAGGAGCCCTGCCAGCTGTTGCATTTCACCACGCTGTCGGTGGGATGCTCCGTGCCCCAGATGTAGGGTTGCTGTTCCACACCTCCGCGAGCGGCGCGCTCCCACTCGGCCTCGGTGGGCAGCCGCTTGCCGGCCCAGGTGCAATAGGCCACGGCATCGTTCCAGCTCACCTGCACCACCGGGTGGTCCATGCGGTCGGCGATGTTGCTGCCGGGGCCTTCGGGATGCCGCCAATCAGCACCGTGGGTCCAGCTCCACCACTCGAGGTAGCGGCAATCGTGCAGCTCCTTGCCCACAGGGTTGAACACCAGCGAGCCCGGCACCATGTCCTCGGGCTTGGGCGGTGGGGTGCCGGGCGGCACCTGCTTCATGATCTCTTCCAGCACGGGCGGCTTCTCCGCATCGGTCACGTAGCCTGTTGCCTTCACGAAGCGCTCGAACTCCGCATTGGTCACCTCGGTGGTGTCCATCCAGAAGCCGTGCACCTTCACCCGGTGCGCGGGCCGCTCCTCGGGCCACGCGAGCGTGTCGTCGCTGCCCATGGTGAACTCGCCACCGGGGATCCACACCATGCCGGGCACCGGCACGGCGGGCCGGTCATCCACGGGCGCGGCCTGCGGTCGTTCGGGCGTGGTGGGCGGGTTGCACGCGAACAGCAGGGTGATCGCGAGCGACCAGGTGCGCACGCGGGCGGGAACGGGTAGGGAGCGGATCACCCTTCGAAGGAACGGAAGATCGCGTGGCCGAGCCTACTGGCCCAGGGTGAAGCACAGGCCGCCGGTGAAGGCGAACTGGTACATGGTGCTGTAGGTGCTCACGCCGGCGCCAGCTCCGCCCGTGCCGAAGTAAAGACCTCCGCCCGCGCTCTGCACCGGGCTCAGCAGTTGCGCGCCCAGCTTGATGCCCACCTTGTCGGAGGCGTTGATCTTCAAGCCCAGCTTGCCGCCCCAGGCGAACTTGGTGCTGTTGCCGTAGTCGGTGTTGAACCAGGCGGCCCCCACGTTGAACCCGCCATAGCCATGCACCTTTTCGCTGAACGGCGCATACCCCAGGCCGCCGATCATGGCATAGTTCACGCTCACGTCGGTGGTGAACCGGCCGATGCCGTAGTCGATGAAGCCATCGGCCGACTGGTTCTGGTAGAAGATCTCGACGCACTTGTTGGGCCGGAGCTCGAACTCCAGGCCACCGCCGTAATGCGCGCCATCGCCGATGCCGGCATTGTTGTAGGCATAGCCGCTGTAGGTGCCGGAGATGTCGAACTTGTCCTGGAAGGTCCAGCCGCCGAAGGCGTTGAGCCGGATGGTGCGCTGGGCCGACACGGCCGTGGTGCACAACACGATCAGGGCGAGCGCAAGGGCGTTACGGAGAAGGGTCCTCATGAGGTGGGTGGTTGGTGATCGACGGCGAAGGAACGGTGCACGAAGGTGGGGCACTGTGGCGCAATGACCACAGGAGCCCGCTCATGTGCGGATCCCTGCAAGGCCCCTACATTCACGCCCCATGCGTGCACGCGGTGGCCTGGTCCTGCTCGGGGCGTTCCTGAGCCTCATGGGTCTTGCACAGGACGACGTGCAGGACACGATCCCGCACACGGCCATGGGCCAAGTGCTGCACAACAGCGACTCGCTGCGCGCCCTGTCGTTCGAGGCCGGACCGATGAAGTTCGTGCCCTTCGTGGCGCCCAGCTACACGCCCGAGATGCAGTTCCTGCTCACTGCGGGCGGTCTCGTCACCTTCAGCTTCGACCGCAGGGACCGCCGGTTGCTGCGCTCCTCCATCCCCTTCAGCTACGGGAAGAGCTCCAACGGCTCCACGCAGCTCTCGGTGAAGGCCAACCTCTACCTGCGCGAGGACAAGTGGCGCATCACCGGTCAGATCTGGAGCAAGGACATGCCCGACAACTACTACGGGGTGGGCTATGACAAGGCACGGAGCATTCCCAAGAGCGACAGCACCTCGCTGTACCACCGGAATTGGAAACGGATCTATGCCAAGGTGATGCACCAGTACAAGCCCCGGTTCTTCGTGGGGGGCATATACGATGGCACCAATACCGAGGCCACCGAGCTGAACCCGGTGATGGCGGCCGATGAGGACATCCTGCAGTACGGCACCACCACACGCAACCGGGGACTGGGCGCGGTTTTCGAGTACGATAGTCGCGACGTCCCGGTGAACGCTTACACGGGCGTGTTACTGGACGCCAGTGTGATCAACTACGGCAATTTCTGGGGCGGCACCGCCGAGTTCTGGGTGATCGACCTCGACTACCGCCAGTACGTGCCCGTGGGGCACCGCCACACCGTGGCGTGGCAGGTGCGCAGCCGCAACTGCCGGGGCAATGTGCCCTGGACCGAGGTATCGCAGATCGGCACGCCGTGGGACCTGCGCGGCTACACCTGGGGCCAGTACCGCGACGAACTGATGGTCTACACCATGGGTGAGTACCGGCACATGTTCAACCGGAGGACACCGAACAAGAAGGGTTCGCTGGAAAGCAGGTGGGGCTTCGCCACGTGGCTGGGGGTGGGAACGGTGGCCCCGGACCTTGCATCGATCCCGTCGGTGCTGCCCAATGCGGGTATCGGCCTCCGCCTGGAGACCGAGAAGCGCTCGAACATCCGCGTGGACTTCGGCGTGGGCCGCAACAGCACGGCGTTCTATGTGACCTTCTACGAGGCGTTCTGAAAGGGCTTCCCCGGCTTGAAGGTCTTCCAGGCATTGCACAGATCTGATCCTGCTCACCGAACACATGACCACCCGATGACCCGAACCATCACATCCATGACCGCCGCCGCCTTGTTGCTTGCGGCCTGCCAGACCGCCGCTCCGCAAGGGGAGGGGCAGCAAGGAGCATCCACGGACACCATGGCAACGGTCACGCCTGCGCCCCTCAGCGCCCGCCCGGTGCATTGGGTGTATGACGGGGATGACGGTCCGGCCAACTGGTCCTC
>JBIJCH010000115.1:0-6652 GCA_044344815.1 Flavobacteriales bacterium
GCCCAGCGGTGCAGCATCCGGGCCTTGGTCCAGGGGACGAAGACCTTCGGTGAGTTCACCCCGGGCAAGGGCTTCGAGCCCCGGCCACGTCGGCGAAACACCTGAAGGTGCACCAGCTCTATGATCCACTGTGGAGCAGACCGCCCCCCGCGAGCAGCCAGGCCGTGCGCACGGGCAACCACGAGCGCCTGTTCGATGCGGCCCGTGCGAAGGTGCGTGCGTGGGAGACCTGCACCGTGGGCAAGGCCTCGCCGATCCCCGTGCCAACACCAGTGTCCGGGGCGGGCACCAACCGATAACTTCGGAGGCATGATCCGCCGAACCTTGGAACGCATCGCCCCGTGTCGTACGCGCATGGCCACCATTGCCGTGCTGTTGCTGCTGGCCTCATGGCGGGGCCAGGCCCTGGCCGCATCAGATAGCGCGCTGGTCGCGAGCTCCATCCTGACCGGTGAGCCGGCCGAGCTGGTGATCGGCAACCGCCCCATCATCACCCTGCGCGCCACGGTGTTCTCCAACAGTCCGGAACAGCGCGTGGTGAACATCCTTCAACGGCTGGATGATGCGCTGGCGCTCAACGGCCCTGGTGTGCTGCGCGATTCGGTGCTGTTCGGTGGGCGCGGCATCCTCATCGACCGGCACCCGCTGATGTTCATCGCTGCGCAGGACCTCGACCCCTCGATGGGCGAGAGCATCGACATGGTGACCGCCCGTACCTTGCAACGCCTGCACCTGGCCATCGCCGAGCAGCGCGAGATGCGCGACTCGCGGAGCATGTTGAAGAACATCGCGCTGGTGCTGCTGTACACCGGTGGGCTCGTGCTGGTGCTCATCCTGGTGGGCCGGTTGCGCCGGCTGATCCACCGCAAGGCCGAGGCCTTCATCCAGCACAGCATGGAACGCACGGGCCTCAAGGGTGGGCTCACGCGCAGCCACACGCTCTTCCTCATCGCCAGGCGCATCGCCATGATGGTCATCGGCATCCTGATGCTGGTGGTGCTCTATTTCTGGCTCACCGCCGTGCTGGACCGGATCCCCCTAACCCGGGCCTGGAGCGAGCGCATGTTCCACGTGGTGGCCGATGCCGCCCTGTGGATCTTCGACGGGGTGGTGGACGCGCTGCCGGGATTGGCGATGGTGACCGTGATCTTCCTGATCACCCGCGGTGTAGCGCACCTCATCGGCAACCTCTTCACCCGCATCCAGCGCGGGGAGCTGGAGGTCACATGGATCGATGCGGGGATCGCCGCGCCCACACGCCGGGTGGTCGTGCTGCTGATCTGGGTCCTCGGCCTGGTGATCGCCTACCCCTACATCCCGGGGTCGAGCAGCAAGGCCTTCCAGGGCGTGAGCGTGCTGGCCGGTGTGATGCTCTCGCTGGGCTCCAGCGGGGTGATCTCGCAGGCCATGTCGGGCCTGGCGCTCATGTTCAACCGGCTGGCCCGTGTGGGCGAGTGCATCGCCGTGGGCGATGTGGTCACCGGCGTGGTGAAGCAGATCGGCTACTTCAGCACCACCATCGTCACCAGCTACGGCGAAGAGGTCACCGTGCCCAACAGCATCGTGATGAGCAGCAAGCTCACCAACCTCTCGCGGCATCCGGGTGCCAAGGGGGTGCTGTGGACCACGGGCGTCACCATTGGCTACGACACGCCCTGGCGGCAGGTGCATGCCATGCTGCTGGAAGCGGCGCGCCACACGCAGGAACTGGCCACCGACCCCGCGCCCGCCGTGGCCCAGCACGCGCTGAACGACTTCTATGTGGACTACCGCCTCACCATCGTGGTGCAAGGCCCGTTACGTCAGACGCTCTCCGTACTGCACGCCAACATCCAGGACATCTTCAACGCGAACGGCGTGCAGATCATGAGCCCGCACTACAACCGCGACCCGGAGAGCGCCAAGGTGGTGCCGCCGGAGAAGAAGGAGCCGGCCATCCGCAAGGAGGTCTGACGACCCAGGCCGCCATCCAGCACCTCAGGGTCTTCCACCCCACCGGTACTGCCAGATCAGGCCGACCATGTCGAAGTTGTTGCCCGTGCGCGCATAGACGCCACTGTTGGCGAACAGCTTGGTCGAATGGTGCATGCCCAGCGGCATGGAGAAGGTGGCCCCCGTGCGCCAGTTGCTCTGGAACCCGGTGCGCGTGCCAGAGCCCAGGTCGCTGGCACCGCCGGTGAAGTAGGTGGCGTCCACCGAAGCCCATGCGCCCTTGGGGAAGTTGCGGATCACGCTGCTCTTGAACGAGACCAACGGCTCCTGCCTGCGGGTGGTGCCAAAGAACGCCGTGTTCGTGGTGAAGGCCTGCAATGCGGTCGACAGCTCGGCGATCCACCTGCCCAACGCCTTCGAGGCGCCCAGGTCACCCATGAAGGACCACCGGTTGGCGCCGATGTTCACCAGGCGTTCGGGGTCGTATTGGCCGGTGGGGGCGATCACGCTGGCGCTCGCACCGATCACCAGGTCCTGCCTGTAGGAGGCGAAGTCCTTCATCTTCATGGCCGGCGCGCCATAGAGGTTCACCGCCAGCCGCACCCGCGCATCGGTGATGCCGTTCACCTCGCGGGTGAACCGGTCGTCGCCGTAAGTGGCACTGCCCTTCAGGAAGGTGTAGGGGGCCTGCGCGCTCAGCTTCGCTGAGCAGCCCCACAGGTCGATCACCCGTGCATAGGCCATCACCAGGCTGTAGGTGTTCAGCTCCGGGTCCGTTACCGGAAGGCCCACATCGATGGGGAAGCCGTTCTGCGTGCCTGCGAAACCACCGATCACGAAGTTCACGCCGATGGGTGCATTGGCATAGAGGCGGGGCTCGATCTCCTGGGACCGCATGCTTGAGGCCAAGGCCATGGAGGCCGCCGCGGCAAGGACAGCATGGGTCCGGAAATGGCGGTCCTTGAACATCCGACGACGCATGCTTTCCCCGCCAAGGTAGGACAGTGGAGGCCTCTCACACCGGGTGCATCCACGGTCCCTGTGCGGTCAACGATCGGCCGTGCATGATCCCTGGCGGATGAGGTGCTTCCGCAGGCACCGTCCGCAGGAGATTTGCGTGGCACCATTCACCTCTGCTCGGACACACCATGAAAAAGCCGCTCCTGATGGTCGCGTTCCTCTCCCTGGGCAAGCTCACCCACGCCCAGGAGCTCGGTATCCGTTTCGGCGATGTGCTGGACAACACGGTGGCCATCGACGGGCTGTTCGCCGTGGGCGAGTTCAGCCGGGTTCACGCCGACCTGTCCTTCGGCGACGGCGTGGGCGTGGAAGCGCTGTACGACTTCATTCACAAGCCGCTGGGCGGGGAGGCCTTCAACTGGTACGTGGGCGCCGGCCCCTCCATGCTCATCGACGATCCCTTCTACCTCGGCGTCAGCGGGGAGATCGGTCTCGACTACCATTTCAACCAGGTGCCGATCTCGGTGAGCGCCGATTGGCGGCCCACCTTCTGGCTGATCGAGGAGACGGACTTCCGGGGCGGCGGCTTCGGCCTCAATGTGCGCTACGTGTTCGGGCAGTAGCCCCGCATCACGGCCATGAAGAAGGGGCGGCCTTGCGGTCCGCCCCTTCGCTTTCACCGGGAATGCCCGTTCACTTCCTGGCCGGCATCAGCGGGATCTCCTCCGCGATCTGCAGGTCGATCAGCTTGCCCAGGCGGTTCTCGATCTGCGCCCAACGCGCCACCGTGGTGGCGGGCAGCACCTTCATCATCTTCTTCTCGTAGGTGTTGCGCAGGTTCATCGTCTCCTTCTCCAGGGCATTGGAACGGCTCAACAGGCTCTTCGCGGTCTCGTCCGTCATGTTGCTGTATGAACCGGCGTAATCCTTGATCAGCTGGATCTTCTTGTCCCAAAGGGCCTTGGTGGCCGCCTGGTATTGGTCGTAGATGGGGGTGAAGGCGGCACTCTGCGCCTCGGTCAGCCCGAGGTTGCCCAGCACAATGGCCTGCTTCTCGGTGCGCAGGTCGGAGCGCATCACCTCCATGAGGTCGTTGTAGTTCTGGGCGGCGGCGGCAAGGCCGAGGCAGAGGGCCGCGGCGGTCATCAGCTTCTTCATGGTCTTGTTCGGTTGGGGCGCGAATGTAGGCAGCATGGACCGGCGGAGCATGACACCGGTCAAACGCCTGGACCCGGGGAACTCGCGGACTATCCCCAACTTCGCGGGACCGAACCGAGAACCATGGCCCGAACATCCGTCGTGAGATCCCTCGTGATGCTGGCCGTCCTGTCGTCGACCTCGGGCCTCCGAGCACAGACGGACAGTGTGGGCTACATCCACAGGCCCAACCTGTTGAAGGCGGGGGTCATGTCATCCGTGGTGAGCATCGTATCGCTCACCTACGAGCGTGTGCTGCACCCCGATTGGAGCGTGGCCCTCACCGTGAGCTACATGCTGCCCAAGAAGCCCAGCAGCCTGCTGGACCTGAACACGGACAAGATCACCGTGAGCGCGGACCGCAAGCTCACCGGCATCTACTTCACGCCCGAGGTGAAGTGGTTCCTGGAGAAAAGCGACAAGCGTCCCGCGCCCCGGGGGCTCTACCTCGGCGCCTACCTCCGCTACAGCGACACGCGCTACACCGCCGATATCTCCGGTGTTGGAACGGGGCCCAACGCCGGTGGCATCGTGCAGACAGCCCTGCAGATCGACCTGGTCGAGTTCGGTGCAGGGCCGCAGCTCGGTTACCAGTTCCTGTGCATCAACGACAGGCTCGCGGTGGACGCGGTCTTCTTCGCCCCCCGGTGGTCGTTGTACAAGCTGAGGGTGCAGGCCGACCTGCAGGGCGAAGGGGAGCTCTACAATGACCTGGCCCAGGCCATCGAGGACAAGCTTGGCCGGGAGCTTGTGGACACGAACATCGATCTCAGTTTCACGGGGACCACCACGATCGACCGCAACAGCCTGGGGTACCGCTACGGTATCAAACTCGGGTATGCCTTCTGAGGTGCACCTGGTCCTCTTCGGATGAAGTTCAGTTGATGTCCACGCGGACGCTCAACATGATGCGGTCCGCAGTGCCCTGCTCGCCGAGAAGGTCCTCGCGCAGGCCGTGGAGGTACTCCGCGCCCACGAAGGCATGGTCCGCGAAGTGCCAGAGCAGGTTCACCGCACCGTAGGTCACCAGGTCCGCATCGGTGGACGGTTCACCATCCTCGGGCTCATCGATGCCGTGGTTGTACACCGCGAACGAGGACCAGGCCGGTGACCAGTAGTGCTGGTACCCGACGGTGGCGCCGATGCCCGTGATCGGCTTGATGTCCCCGTTCACGTCCGGTGCCGCGTAGTGCCCGAAGCGATAGCGTGCGATGCCCGGGCCATAGATCACCTGGCCGGTGACCTGGTCGCGCTTCCCCACCTTGAGCGCACCGCTCAGGTTGACACCCGACGCAGCGACCCGCTGCTCGCTACCGGAATCGGGCTCGAACAGCGCACCACCGAGGAAGCCGGAGAGCTGCACATGGCCGCGCGCCCCCTTCCACTTCAAGCGCCCCACCACGTCGGGTGCGGGGGTGGACACCTTGCCGGGCGTGGGCGTGATGATGTTCGCCGAGGGGTCCTCCAAGGCCACGGACAGCGCCACCTTGTCGCCGAGGGGCTGGGTGTACCGCACCTGCGCATGGCGGGCGAACGCATAGGCCGCGGGCTTTTCGAAGTCGAGCGTGGCCGGGATGATCCCTTCGTCCATGAAGGTGCTCCATGTCTGTCCGATGAGCCATCGCTCACCGATCTCGGCGTAGGCATGGCGCAGCCTGAAGGTATTGCCGCTGCCGTAGAAGTCGCCCTCCACGTAGGCGCGCAGCTCGCCCACGCCCGAGGCGCGCCGCAGGTCCAGGAACATGCGGGTCTCCATGGCCTGCACCCGCGTGCTCTGCCCGGTGGAACCATCGGTGGGGATCTTGCTCACATCGAAGAAGTTCGGCGAGCCGATGGGCTTGAGGTCATGGATGAGGTCGGCCTTCACATAGCCGCCGATCTTCAGCCGGGACGTCGTGCCCGGTATCCTCCACCAGCCCGGGGGCTCCTTGTGCGCGGTGGTGTCTGGGGTGGCCTGGGCAATGGCCTGGCCGCCGGCCGCCATCAACGGCAGCAGTGCGGCAAGGAGCATCAACCGCTTCATCGGATCGAACCGGTGAGGCCCACGGTGGACACCGTGCGCGCGTTCAAGGGCTGGGTGGGGCGGTTGTTGGGACCCACGCGCGAACTGAACGCCTCGATCTGGTCCTTGCTCAGGGTGATCATGTCCTGCAGTACCAGCCACTGCACGTTCTCGCTGCACGGCGGTGTGGTGAGCGAACCCACGTAGTGGAACGCCTTCTCCTGCGCGGGCAGGTGCAAGTTCAGATCGAGCGACCCGCCCTGGACCACGACCGTGTCCCCTTTCGCGGCCGGCAGGTTGGCCACCAGCTTGGCGAAGTTGGCGTTGGCTGCGCCCTCCTTCACCAGCACACCCACCACGGCGAAGTTGCCCGCGCTGTCCTGATGCACCAGATGCACCTCCATGGGCATGTTCCTGCCGTCGAGCGTGTGCTCGCTGGGGGTGTGCACGTGGAACTGCTTCAAGGTGTAGTCCGTGCCGTTGAGGGTGAGGCTGCTGCCCTCGTCCACGGTCACCTGGATGGTGTGGCCGTTGTCCACGAGGTCCTCCACGTGCTCGTGG
>JBIJCH010000116.1:0-6645 GCA_044344815.1 Flavobacteriales bacterium
GAAGGAGGTGTACCAGACCAAGGCGCTGGCGCTGTTCGTGAGCCCGCCCTCGGTGGCCGAGCTGGAGAAGCGCCTCAACGGACGCAACACCGAAACGCCCGAGACGCTGCGCATGCGGGTGGCGAAGGCCGAGCACGAGATGACCTTCCGCGACCGCTTCGACGCGGTGATCGTGAACGACGACCTGGCCCGCGCCTGTGAGGAGGCGGTGCGGCTGGTGCGCGCGCACCTCGCCCCATGACCATCGGCCTGTTCTTCGGCTCCTTCGATCCGCCGCACAACGGCCACACCGCCATCGCATCGCACATCCGCGAAGCCGCAGGCCTTGATGCCGTGTGGCTGGTGCTGACGCCGCAGAACCCCTTCAAGCTGGACCGGCCGCTGAGCCCCGAGGCGGACCGGCTGCGCATGGTGGAGCTGGCGGTGCAGGATCATCCCGGTCTCACGGCAAGCGGCTTCGAGCTGGTCCTGCCGAAGCCCAACTACACGGTGGACACGCTGGCCGCGATGCGCACGACCTGGCCTGCGCACACCTTCTCACTTCTCATGGGCAGCGACAACCTCGCGGCCTTGCACCGATGGAAGGACCCGGAGGAGATCCTCGCGCACCACCGCGCGCTGGTGTACCCGCGCCCTGGGGTGGAAGCGCACCTGCATGATGCACCATACGCCCGGCACCCGGCGGTGACCGTGGTGGGTGACGCGCCCTTGCTGGACATCTCGGCCACCGACATCCGCTCGCGCGTGCGCGAAGGGCTGCCGGTGGACGGCCTGGTGGCACCGGCCGTGGCGGCGTACATCCGCGAGCGCGGCCTTTACAGGGACTGAGCCACGGGCTCGGACACGCCGGCCACCTGCAGCAGGTGGTGGCGCAGCACGTGCAGCGCGCGCTGGAAGCCCGCCTCGTTCACCACGTGCAGATCGCAATGGTGGCGGTAGGGCAGCAGGTAGTTGCGGTAGGCGGGCAGCACGTGGTTGTCCCACTGGTACAGCACCTCCTCCTCGCCGTAGCCCCGCTCCACCGCATCACGGCGCAGGCGGCGTTCCAGCTGGCTCTGCTCGCTGGCCTCGATGAACACGCGCAGGTCGAAGAGCTCGCGGGTGGGGGCATGGTGCAGCACGAAGAGCCCCTCGACGAGCACCACGGGGGAAGGCCGCACCTCGAGCCAGCGCGGCTCGACGGCATCGTTGTTGAAGGTGTACTCGGGCCGGTAGATGGGCTCGCCGCCCACGAGCAGCCGCAGGTCGCGGGCCATGCCTTCCAGGTCGATGGCGGTGGGCAGGTCGAAGTTGACCTTGCCTTTGGGGTCCACCGCCTGGCGGTCGATGGGATGGTAGTAATCGTCCTGGCTCACCAAGCTCACCAGGCCTTCGGGCAGGCTGTCGCGGAGGGCGCGCACCAGGCTGGTCTTGCCCGATCCGCTGCCGCCGGCCACTCCCACGAGGTAGGCTCCGCGCTGCATGGTGTTGCTCCGGGAAGGAGCCCCGCGAAAATAGGCGATGGCGGCGGGATGGCGGCCATGCCGGGAACCCCGTCCTGCGGGCGTTCGGGGGCGGGCACACAATTTGGCACGCCCCTTGAAAGTTATCCTTCCGTAAACCCGAACACCCCCACAGCCATGCTGAGCAACGTGAAGAAGCAGTACCTGAAGCTGAAGCGCCAGGCCATGCGCCTGATGTTGACCGGCGACCTGAAGCGGTACATGGAGACCCTCAACCGCATGCATGAGCTGCGCGCGCAGGGGCTGGCGGCCTGAGCGAGCCTATGCCTCCGGACCCTTCCGGGGCATTATGGCACGATATGTGTGACCATACGCGCGGATGGGCTGGTCGCCCATCGTCAGCGCATCCAAGCTGAGGTTTTGGTGAAAGCCGACGGCGGGCTCCCGGGATACCGGAGAGCCCGCCGCCGGTTCCGGGGGTGCCTTCCGGCCGCATGCGTTCACGATCGCGCGCCCGGCAAGGGCTCCGGAACTTTTTCACCGTTCCATGGATCCTTTCGTCGCCTCCTCCCGTAGAAGGGGCCATGACGAAGAAGGACAAGATCGCCTTCATCAAGAGCAGCAAGCGGAAAACGCACGTGTACCATGATCTGAACCGCTACTCGGACCAGCAGTTGAACGACCTCATCCGTGAGATCGTGCTGGGCCTGATCCGGGAGAGCGAGATCATCGCGAACGCCTACATCAACGGCTATCGCTGATGCACGTGCACCCCTGAGCCTGCTGCCAGAAGGCTGAAGCGACAGGTAACAGAGCCTCCCGAAAGGGGGGCTTTGTTACTTCGGCACCTATCGTTCCACTGCCTGCTGCCTCACGGCCGGCGGCACGGCCTTCACCCGCAGGCCATCGGCATACTCCACCTGGGAAACGGGCTTGCCGTCCCTGCCGTAGATGGTCATGGTGCCGTGCAGCTTGCCATCGCGGTAGTTCATCTCCTGGATCACCCGCCCGCGCTGGTCGTACACCTTGCAGGGGCCGTTGGGCTCGCCGTTGGCCAGCACCTGCTCGCGCATCTTCACCCCCGCATCATCATAGTAGGTCCAGCTACCGCTTGGCGTTCCGTTGGCGTAGGTACCCTCGGAGATGATGATGCCGGCCTGGTTGAAGGCCGTCCACCGTCCGCTCTTGCGGCCCTCCACGTAGGAGCCCTCCTCCTTCAGGCGGCCGTTCTCCTGCCAGAACCTCCACGCACCGCTCTTCAGGTCGTTCTTCCAATACCCTTCGTACTCCTGCCTGCCATCAGGGTACCAGCCGCGCCAGAAGCCATCGATCTTACCGGCCTTGAACGAGCCGATGTCCTTCTGCTGCCCGTTCTCGAACCAGCTCCTCCACTCCCCCTCCGACACGCCGTTCACATAGGCGCCCTCCTGCAACTTCTTCCCGTTCTCGTACCACGTGGTCCAAAGGCTGTCCTTGAGCCCGCCGGCGAAGCGCCCCCGGCGCCAGTTCTGGCCCCCTTCGTAGTAGTACATCCACTCCCCGTCCTGCCTGCCGTGCACATAGGTGCCCAGCGAGCTGAGCTGCCCGCTCGGGTACCAGTATTTCCAAAGCCCGTGCTGCACCCCGGCCTTGAATTGGCCGAGCATGTCCTTCGCGCCGGTGCTGGTGAACCACGTCCAGGTGCTGTCCTTCTCATCGTCCTTGAAGAACCCGGTGATGTTCTCCTGGCCGTTCTCGAACCACTGCGTGTAGGGGCCGTTGAGCCTGCCGCGGTCGTAGGTCTCGCGCTTGTGGAGCCTGCCGTTCGAATGCCAGTGCTCCCAGATGCCGGAGGGCAGGCCGCCCGTATGCTCCCCTTTCACCTTGGGATTGCCGGCAGGCCACAGCATCTGCATGGGCCCGCTTTTCACGCCCAAGTGGTAGGCCGTCTCCTCCTGAAGGCTGCCGCTGGCGTAATACGTGCGCACCACGCCCTCGCCCTTCACCAGGGTCTGCCGGCCATCGCGGTCCCACGCGTCGAGGGTGAGGCACACGCCCTTGTCCCACAGTTCGTGGAGCAGCGGCTTGCCATCGGGGTAGCGGTAGGCCCAGGGACCCTCCTTCACGCCCTTGTTGTAGGCGCCCTCCTCCATCACCTGGCCATCGCGGTAGAAGCTTTTCACCGTGCTGTCGGGCACACCCTTGCGGATGAAGCCGTCCTGCCGCACCTGTCCGTTGTCGTAGTAGGTGACCACGTGGCCATCGCGTTCGCCGGACTTGAACCCGGCCACCTCCGTGAGCTTGCCGGAGCGGTCGTAGAAGCGCCACTCGCCCCACTCGCGGCCGTTCACGAACAGGCCTTCGCTGCGCTTCACGGTGCGAAGGCTGTCCCAGTGGTCGACGTAAGGCTGCACGCCCTGGGCGGCCAGCGTGGTGAAGGCCACGGAGAGGAAGGGCAGGAGGATGGAACGCAGGACCATGGGGCGAATGTAGCGGCGCACCGGGGCGGCCACAGGTGACGAACGCGGCGCGCACCAACAGTGGTATGCACGATCGCCCGGGTGTGAAGGCGGGGAACCCAAGGACCGCTGAGCGTGTTATCCCTTTCGAAGGCCCGCCACCGGGTAACTTGCGTTCCCTCCAGTCACGCATGCGCCGACCGATCGCCATCCTCGCGGGCCTCACCGGCCTGGTGCTGCTCTCTGCGGCCTGGACCGAGGCCACACGGCCCGTGCGCGGCCCGCACAGCGACCTGGACCTGCTGGTGTACCGCAGCGCCGACAGCGACCTGGTGGTGATGTACAGCACCTACTTCGCCACCAGCGGGCGCTGCGCCGGCTGCCACGGTCACGACACCCTCGGCATCGCGAGCGTGGACGCGAGCGGCCGCGACGTGAACGTGGCCGATGACTGGCGCAGCACCCTGATGGCCAACAGCGCGCGGGACCCCTTCTTCCGGGCGAAGCTGGAGCACGAGGTGCTGGTGAACCCCGGGCATCAAGGGCTCATCGAGGGCAAGTGCCTGAGCTGCCACGCGCCCCTGGGCTTCCATGAGCAGCGCATACTGGGTGCCACGCCCTTCACCGCCGCCATGCTCGACACCAGCCGCCTGGGCAACGACGGTGTGAGCTGCCTGGCCTGCCACATGCAGGACCCCGACAGCGCGGGCACCCTGTTCAGCGGGGACCTGCGGTTCAGGGCCGATCAGGTGTACGGTCCCTACCCCGACGACGTGATCAACCAGGCCATCATGCAGTTCTTCGTGGGCTTCACGCCGCAGTTCGGGGAGCACATCATCGACGGACGCACCTGCGCTGGCTGCCACACGCTCATCACCGAGACCATCGACCTGCAGGGCAACCTCACCGGCGACCAGTTCGTGGAGCAGGCGACTTGGCACGAATGGCTGAACTCATCGTACGTTGGGACCGAGCAGAACTGTCGGGGCTGCCACATGCCACGCATCAACGACAGCATCGTGCTCGCCTCGGAGTACGCCTTCCTGCCCGGTCACGCACCCTTCGGGTTGCACCACCTGGCCGGCGGCAATGTGTACATGCTGGAACTGCTGAAGCAGAACCGCACCGACCTGGGCATACCGGCCTCGGCCGTGCAGTTCGACAGCACCATCGCGCGAACCCTGGACAACCTCCAGCGGCGCACCCTTGAGCTGGACGTCACGGTCCTGGACCGCACCACCGACACCGCCTGGATCGATGTGGACCTGCTGAACCTCACCGGCCACAAGTTCCCCAGCGGGTACCCGAGCCGGCGCGCCTTCGTGGAGCTCGATGTGCTCGATGCGAACGGCGACACACTCTTCCACAGCGGGCGCTTCGATGGCGCGTACGAGGTGGAAGGCCACGACCCCGCGATGGAGCCGCACCACGATGTGATCACCTCGCCGGACCAGGCGCAGATCTACGAGCTGGTGATGGGCGACGTGAACGACGATGTGACCACGGTGCTCGAACGCGCGAAGAGCCCCTTGAAGGACAACCGCCTTGTGCCGCTCGGCTTCAGCACCGCGCACCCCAGCTACGACACCACGCTCATCGCCGGCGTGCCTGCCAGCGACCTCGACTTCAACCACGATGCGCTCGGGCTCGAGGGCACCGGTGGCGACAAGGTGCACTACCACGTTCCCTTGAACGGCCATGGCGGCGCCCTGAGCGTGAAGGCCCGGGTGTGGTTCCAACCGGTGCCGCCGCGCTGGAACGCCGAGATGTTCAGCCTGAACGGCCCCAGGATCGACGCCTTCCGCACGATGGTGGACGCCATGGAAGGCACGCCCACACTGGTGGCGCAGGACAGCGCCTTCATCGGGCCCGTGGGTGTGCAGGAGCTGGGCGCTGCGCATGCCGTGGCCTTCCCGAACCCCACGACCGATGGTGTGGTGATGATCCCTGATGCGCGCGCCGTGGTGAACGCGGTGTACGACATCCGCGGTCGTCGCGTGCACGTTCTTATGCAACGCAGCACCGGAGGAACGCGCATCACCCTTCCCGCGGCGAAGGGCACCTACCTGCTGGTGCTGGAGCGCGATGGAACGACGTGGATCGAACGCGTGGTTCGGGAATGAGCTCGCCCACCCTCGCCTCCATCCACATCCACCCGATCAAATCGCTCGGCGGGTTCGCGGTGCACGAAGCACGGTTGACCGATCGCGGCCTCGAGCACGACCGGCGCTGGATGCTCGTGAACGCGGAAGGTGTGTTCGTGACGCAGCGTGAGCTGCCTTCGATGGCGTGCCTGCACACAACGCCCCTGCCCGGCGGCTTCCGTGTGACCGACACGCGTGATGGCGCCACGCTTGACCTGCCCTGGACGATGCGGGCGACGGGCACGCGCATGGCCAGCGTATGGAGCGACCGTGTGCGCACCGGAACGCTCGAACCGGCATGGAGCACGTGGTTCACCGAGCGCCTTGGCGCACCCCTCGCCCTGGTCCACATGCCCGACACCACGAAGCGCCGCACCGATGGCAGGTATGCGAACGGCCTGACCTCGCTGAGCGACGGCTTCCCCTACCTGATCGTGTCCCTGGCCTCGCTGGAGGACCTCAACGGCCGCTTGAAGGAACCCGTTGGCATGGAACGCTTCCGGCCCAACCTGGTCATCGCCGGCGGCTCTGCGTTCCAGGAGGACGGCTGGCGCTCGGTCCGCATCGGCACGGCCCGCTTCGACCTGGTGAAGCCCTGTGGCCGGTGCATCATCATCACCA
>JBIJCH010000117.1:0-6637 GCA_044344815.1 Flavobacteriales bacterium
TTCGGCGGGCTCATCGGCATCTTCTTCATGGCCCTCACCCTGGCCCTGGTGTCGTTCAGCTGCACGGGTCCGATCCTGGGCTCCCTGCTGGCCGGCGCGCTCACGGCCGATGGCGGTGCGTGGCAGCTCACGGCGGGTCTCGGTGGCTTCGGGCTTGCTCTCGCGCTGCCCTTCGCCCTCTTCGCGCTCTTCCCCAGCTGGCTCAACAGCCTGCCCCGCAGCGGCAGCTG
Organism: Flavobacteriales bacterium; assembly: GCA_044344815.1. Classification (GTDB taxonomy): domain Bacteria; phylum Bacteroidota; class Bacteroidia; order Flavobacteriales_F; family PHOS-HE28; genus PHOS-HE28. The sequence goes on from JBIJCH010000117.1 coordinate 231, forward strand.
GCTCAACAGCGTGAAGGTGGTGCTGGGCTTCGCCGAGGTGGCCCTCGCGTTCAAGTTCCTCAGCAACGCCGACCTGGTGAAGCAGTGGCTGATCGTGCCCTACGAGCTCTTCATGGTGGTGTGGGTGCTCTGCGCACTGGGCATCGTGCTCTACCTCTTCGGCCTCATCCGCTTCCCCCACGACAGTCCCGTCACCAAGCGCTCGACGGCACGGTGGGCCTTCATCGGGGTGTTCACCGCCGCCACGTTCTACCTCGCCTTCGGCCTGACCGTTGATGGCAACAAGGGTAGCTTCCGCGCTCTGTCGCTCATGAGCGGCCTGGCCCCGCCCGTGGGTTATTCCTGGGTCCTGCCCCAGAAGGCCGAGGCCTTCCATGACCTCGACGAGGCCCTGGCGCATGCGAAGGAGGTGGGCAAACCCGTGATGGTCGACTTCACCGGTTGGGCCTGTGTGAACTGTCGCAAGATGGAGGAGCACGTGTGGCCGGTGGATGGCGTGAAGGAGCTCATCCACAACGACTATGTGCTCGTCTCGCTGTATGTGGACGACAAGCGCGAACTGCCCAAGGAGCAGCAGCACGTATACACCACCTGCACCGGCAAGCAGAAGCAGATCCAGACGCTGGGCAACAAGTGGGCGACGGTGCAGCTGGAGACCTTCGTGATCAGCAGCCAGCCCTATTATGCGCTGCTCAGCCCCGAGGGCGAACTGCTTACCGATCCGGTGGGTTACACCCCCGACCCCTCGGATTACAAGGCCTTCCTGGAGCGCGGCCTCGAGGGCATGCGCATCCTCGACCAGCGCGCCAACCGGTAGGCGTTCCGCCCCTTCGATTTGCAGGTTCGCGTTCCGCGTTCCATCTTATCCGTCCGCCGATCGACGACTAATCCGTCGAGGCAGGTGCGATGGAGGAGCTGGAGGTGCTGACGGATGAGGCGATCGCCACACGGATCCAGTGGGTCCGCGGGCTGAAGGTGATGTTGGATGCGGACCTGGCGCGACTATACGGGGTCCCGACCAAACGATTGAACGAACAGGTCAAGCGGAATCCCGAGCGGTTTCCCTTGGACTTCATGTTCATGCTGGATGAACAGGAATGGGGGGCTTTGAGGTCGCGGATCGCGACCTCAAAGGGCAGGGGTGGACGGCGGTACGCACCAATGGCCTTCACCGAGCACGGCGTCCTCATGCTCAGCAGCGTGCTGAACAGCGATCGGGCCGTCGCGGTCAACCTCCGCATCGTGCGGGTCTTCGTGCGGATGAGCCGCCTGCTGCAGAACGACCTGGAGCTGCAGCTGCGCATGGAACGGATGGAGGGGCGGCAGGGCCGGATGGAGGAGGACCTGGGCAGCCTGTTCGAAGCGGTGAAGCAACTGATGGGGGAGCCCCCGACCGAGCGGCGGCGGCTCGGCTACCGGGGCGGCGACCCGATCTGACGCATCTTTGAAGCCATGAGCAACGACCGCATCCGTTCGCACTTCGACGAGGCCGCCACCGTGCTGCAGCGTTTCGTGGCCGATCCCGAGAACCTGGCCAACGTGGAGCGCGCGGCGGCCTTCATGAGCTACTGCCTGAAGCAGGGCGCCAAGGTGATCAGCTGTGGCAACGGCGGCAGCATGTGTGATGCCATGCACTTCGCCGAGGAGCTCACCGGCCGTTACCGCGACGACAGGCCGCCCATCGCCGCGCTCAGCATCAGCGACCCCAGCCACCTCACCTGTGTGGGCAACGACCACGGCTTCGAGCAGGTGTTCGCGCGCTTCGTAGAGGCGCACGGGCGCGAGGGCGACGTGTTGGTGGCCATCAGCACCAGCGGCAACAGCCCCAATGTGCTCCGCGCCGCCGAGGTGGCCCGTGCGAAGGGCATGCACGTGATCGGCCTCACCGGCAAGAACGGCGGCAAGCTGGCCGATCTGTGCACCGTGGAGGTGCGCGTGCCCCACGATGGGTATGCCGATCGCATTCAGGAGGTGCACATCAAGGTGATCCACGCGTGGATCGACCACATCGAGCGGGAGATGGCGGCCCCGGGCCGTGCGCAGGAGGGGTGAACGATGATCATCAAGAACCACGGCTGCGCTGTCTTCGGCATCAACGCCACCCCGGTGGTGGTGGAGACCAACATCCATTCCGGCAACAACTTCTTCATGGTGGGCCTTCCGGACAACGCCGTGAAGGAGAGCCACCAGCGGGTGAGCGCGGCCATCAAGAACATCGGCCTGCACATGCCGCGCGGCCGCGAGATCACCATCAACCTGGCCCCGGCCGACATCCGCAAGGAAGGCAGCGCCTACGACCTGCCCATCGCCATCGGCATCCTGGCCGCCAGCGAGCAGATCGCCGCCGAACGCTGCGGTGAGCTGATGGTGATGGGGGAGCTCGCCCTTGATGGCGAGGTGCGACCGATCAAGGGAGCGCTGCCCATCGCCCTGGAGGCACGCCGCAACGGGTTCCTCGGCCTCGTGGTGCCCAGCGCCAACGCACGCGAGGCCGCGATCGTCGATGGGCTGGACGTGTACGGGGTGGACCACCTGAGCCAGGTGGTGGACCTGTTCAACGGCAACGAGCTACCACGCACCACCGTGGACATCGCCACCGAGTTCGCCGCCAGCAGCGCGAACCACCTGGTGGACATCAGCGATGTGAAGGGGCAGGAGAACATCAAGCGCGCCTTCGAGATCGCCGCCGCCGGCGGTCACAACGTCATCCTCATCGGTCCGCCCGGCGCCGGCAAGACCATGCTCGCCAAGCGCCTGCCCACCATCCTGCCACCGCTCAACCTGGATGAGGCGCTGGAGACCACCAAGATCCACAGCGTGGCCGGCAAGCTGCGCAAGGAGGACAGCCTGCTCAGCGTGCGCCCCTTCCGCTCGCCGCACCACACGATCAGCGATGTGGCGCTCGTGGGCGGCGGTTCCTTCCCGCAACCGGGCGAGATCAGCCTGGCGCACAACGGCGTGCTCTTCCTCGATGAGCTGCCCGAGTTCCAGCGCACGGTGCTGGAGGTGCTCCGCCAGCCCCTGGAGGACCGCGTGGTCACGATCAGCCGCGCGCGGTTCACGGTGGAATACCCTGCGAGCTTCATGCTGGTGGCGGCCATGAACCCGTGCCCGTGCGGCTACCACAACCACCCCGAGAAGGAGTGCGTGTGCCCGCCCGGCGTGGTGCAGAAGTACCTGAACAAGATCAGCGGCCCGCTGCTGGACCGCATCGACATCCACGTGGAGGTGACGCCGGTGCCGTTCAGCGAGCTCAGCAGCGAACGGCCGAGCGAGCGCAGTGGCGAGGTGCGCGACCGGGTGGTGCTTGCGCGACGGCTTCAGGAACAGCGCTTCGCCGGCACGCCGATGCATTGCAATGCCCAGATGGGCACGCAGGAGGTGCGCCGCATCTGCCGCATCGACGGCACCGGACAGGCCATCCTGCAGAAGGCGATGGAGCGCCTGGGGCTCAGCGCCCGCGCCTACGATCGCATCCTGAAGGTGAGCCGCACCATCGCCGATCTGGCCGGCTGCGGCGAGATCCGCACGGAGCACCTGGCCGAGGCCATCCAATACCGCAGCCTGGACCGTGAAGGCTGGGCCGCCTGAGCCGGCGTAACCTTCCGGAGCACGCTCCCGTAGGAAGGCATGGAACCGCTTTCCACCATGCGAGCCTTCGTCCTCACCGCGTTGATCCTCCTGGCCCAGGTCCTGGTCGCGCAGCGCACCTACCTGAGCGCCACGCTTGAGCCCTGTTCCAAGGGCGCTGCGGCCTACTACAAGGAGGCCGACGGAAAGGTCGGGGAGTCGTTCAAGGCCAGGATCTTTGCCGTGGGCGGCAAGCTGAAGGCGGAGGGGACCTACCTCGATGCGCAGCTGAAGGTGCCCCACGGCCGGTTCACCTTCTACCACCCGAACGGCAAGATCGAAAGCACCGGCGATTACAGCATGGGCCTGAAGACAGGCTTGTGGCAGCGTTTCGACACCTGGGGCATGGCCCTGGCCGAGAAGGTCTACGACCTGAAGGCGGTGCAGGACATCGTGCACCCCATGGCCAGCACGATGCCGGAGTATCCCGGCGGGCAGAAGGAGCTGGTGCGTTACATCCGCTCGAAGGTGGACGCCTCCCGGGTGGATGACGGCACCGCGACGGCATCCTTCATCGTGGAAAAGGACGGCAGCCTGAGCGAGGTGACCGTGGATGCGCCCAACGAGGCGGTGAAGGGATTGATCGAGGAGGCCCTGGTGGCCTCGCCGAAGTGGCAGGTGGGGGAGGACCAGGGCAGACCCGTGCGCGTGGCGATGAAGCTGCCCATCAAGTACTAGAACCAAGTTCCATACACCATAGAAGCAGGAACGCCGGTCCCGTAAGGCTGGCGTTCGGCTTTTCAGGCAGCGGTGCTCAGGCGTCCTTGCCGTGGCACTGCTTGTACTTCTTGCCGCTGCCGCAGGGGCAGGGGTCGTTGCGCCCGACCTTCTTCTCCACGCGCACGGGCTGTACGGGCTGGCGGGGCGGACCTTGCGGCGGCATGGGCCCTCGGGGCGGTGCACCGGCGCCGGCGGGTGCCGCCGCGCGCTGTGGGGGCGTGGAAGGCGTGCCACCGGCGAACTGGGGCACCTCGGTGCGACTGGTCTGCAGCTTCTGCTGGGGCTGCTGGCGCGGGGCCTGGGCCTGCTGCACGTTCGGTTCAGCGGTGGGCAGGCCGGCGCGCGCGAGGAAGGAGACCACCTCGCCGTTCACGCGGTCGATCATCGCCTGGAACAGGTTGAACGACTCCAGCTTGTAGATGAGCAGCGGGTCCTTCTGCTCGATGGCGGCGTTCTGCACGTTGCGGCGCAGCTCGTCCATCTCGCGCAGGTGCTCCTTCCACTCATTGTCGATGATCGCCAGGGTGATGTAGCGCTCGATGCTGTCGCAGAGCTCGCGCCCCTCGCTGCGGTAGGTCTTCTCCAGGTGGGCAACCACCTGCATGGTGCGGATGCCGTCGGTGATGGGCACAACGATGTTCTCGTAGCGGGCGCCCTGGTTCAGGTACACGTCGCTGATCACGGGCAGGGCCTGGCTCGCGATCTGCCCGCTGTGGCGGTCGTAGGCCTGGAGGGCCGCCTCGTACAGCCGGTCGGTCACCTCCTCGGCCTTCATGCGCTTGAACTCCTCCTCGTTCACGGGGCTCTCGGTGAACAGGCGGCGGAAGAGCTCCAGCTGGAAGCCGTCGAAGTCGCCGTTGGCGTGGTGCTCCTCCACGATCATGCGGGCCACGTCGTGGAACATGTTCAGCACGTCAAGCTTCAGGCGTTCGCCGAACAGCGCGTTGTGGCGCCGCTTGTAGATCACCTGCCGCTGCTTGTTCATCACGTCGTCGTACTCCAGCAGGCGCTTGCGGATGCCGAAGTTGTTCTCCTCCACCTTCTTCTGTGCGCGCTCGATGCTGGCGGTGACCATGCTGTGCTGGATCACCTCGCCCTCCTTCAGGCCAAGGCGGTCCATCAGCTTGGCGATGCGCTCGCTGCCGAAGAGGCGCATGAGGTCGTCCTCGAGGCTGATGTAGAACTGCGACGAGCCGGGGTCGCCCTGGCGGCCCGCACGGCCCCGCAGCTGGCGGTCGACCCGCCGGCTCTCGTGCTTCTCGGTGCCGATGATGGCCAGGCCGCCGGCCTCCTTCACGCCGGGCCCGAGCTTGATGTCGGTGCCGCGGCCGGCCATGTTGGTGGCGATGGTGACGCTGCCGGAGAGGCCTGCGTGCGCCACGATCTCGGCCTCCCGCGCGTGCTGCTTGGCGTTGAGCACGTTGTGCTTGATGCCCTTCCCGCTGAGCATGCGGCTCATGAGCTCGCTCACCTCCACGCTCGTGGTCCCCACCAGCACCGGGCGGCCCGCCTGCTGCAGCTTCACGATCTCGTCGATCACGGCCGTGTACTTCTCGCGCCGCGTCTTGAAGACCATGTCCTTGTCCTTGCGCACCACCGGACGGTTCGTGGGGATCACCATCACGTCCAGCTTGTAGATGTCCCACAGCTCCTGGGCCTCCGTCTCGGCCGTGCCGGTCATGCCGGCCAGCTTGTGGTACATGCGGAAGTAGTTCTGGAGCGTGATGGTGGCATAGGTCTGCGTGGCGGCCTCCACCTTCACCTTCTCCTTGCTCTCGATGGCCTGGTGCAGGCCGTCGCTGTACCGGCGGCCTTCGAGGATGCGGCCGGTCTGCTCGTCCACGATCTTCACCTTGCCGTCCATCACCACGTACTCCACGTCCTTCTCGAAGAGGGCGTAGGCGCGGATGAGCTGGTTCACCGTGTGGATGCGCTCGCTCTTGATGCCGAAGTCGCGCAGCAGGTCGTCCTTCCGGCGGGCCTTCTCCTCGGTGCCCGCGCCGCTCTTCTCGATCTCGGCGATGGTGGCGCCCACGTCGGGCATCACGAAGAACTGC
>JBIJCH010000326.1:0-3261 GCA_044344815.1 Flavobacteriales bacterium
AGGACTGGCAGGCCAAGACCGGCGTGAAGCTCATCGCCGTGAGCATCGACGACGCCCGCACCATGAACCGCGTGGCGCCCTACGTGAACGGCCAGGACTGGGATTACGAGGTGTACCTCGACCCCAATGGCGACCTCAAGCGCGCGCTCAACGTGAACAACGTGCCGCACACCTTCCTCATCGACGGCAAGGGCAACATCGTGTACCAGCACAACAACTACGAGCCGGGCGACGAGAACGACCTGTACGAGCAGGTGAAGAAGGCCGCGGGCAAGTGAGCTTCCATGGCATGACGTTCCTCGGAAAAGGCCTGGCCCGCCGGGCAGGCGCACTGGCCGCGATGCTGCTGGCCCTTCATTCCATGGCCCAGCAGGATGGCGACAGCAGCTCCGTTGCGGCGCCACAGGGACCGGCCGGCCCCCAGGTCCATGGCAACTTCAGCATGGACGCCCAGTACTACCGGCAGGACAGTGCCATCGGTGCGGTGGTGCCCGACCAGCTCATGGGCATCAACTCCTGGGGCAACATCCAGTACACCCAGGGGAACTTCAGCGCCGGTGTCCGTTTCGAGACCTATGAGCCCGCGCTGGTGGGCTACCCTGCGGGTGACCCCTACAAGGGCACCGGCATCGGCTACCGCTACGCCAGCTACCACATCAACGACCTGGACATCACCGTGGGGAACTTCTTCGAGCAGTTCGGCCAGGGCATGGTGTTCCGCAGCTACGAGGAACGCTACCTGGGCGTGGACAACGCCATGGACGGCGTGCGCGTGAAGTTCAAGCCCCATGAGGGCGTGTACCTCAAGGGCGTGGTGGGCCGTCAGCGCCTGGGCTTCGACGACCGCTACACCAACGGAGTGGGCATCGTGCGCGGCTTCGATGCCGAGGTGTCCATTACCGAGCTCTTCCCCGAGCAGACCAGCTCGTGGACGGAGCATGGCCGCAACCTTATCCTCGGTGGAAGCTTCGTGAGCAAGTTCCAGGAGGACCGGGACCCGCTGCGGGAGCTGCCGGAGAACGTGGGTTCATGGGCCGGTCGCGCCAACTACATCAGCGGGCGGTGGAACCTGTACACCGAATACGCCTACAAGATCAACGACCCGAACGCCAGCAACGATTTCATCTACAAGCCGGGCCAGGCGCTTCTGGTGAACGCCACTTACAGCACCAAGGGCCTCGGTATCAGCGCGGGCGCCCATGCCTTCGACAACATGGTGTACCAGAGCGACCGGGCGGTGCAGAACCTCTTCAACCTGAACATCAACTTCCTGCCCACCCTGGCCAAGCAGCACACCTACAACCTGCCCGCCACCTTGTACCCGTACGCCACGCAGCCCAACGGGGAGGTGAGCTACCAGGGCGAGGTGTTCTACAAGTTCAAGAAGGGCACCCCGTTGGGCGGCAAGTACGGCACCAAGGTGGCCGTGAACTGGTGCGGCGCCTGGTCGCTGGACAGCACCGCCCTGCCCAACGACACGGTCAGCTACCTGGGCTATGAAACGACCAATTTCCTGCGCCCCGGGGAGCGGCAGTACTTCTCCGACTTCAACGTGGAGGTGCGGAAGAAGCTGTCCGCCAACTGGGAGCTGGCCTTCACCTACATGAACCTGGTGTATGACATCGAGGTGGTGCAGGGCAAGGCTGGCGAACCCACGATCTACGGCGACCTCTTCGTGCTGGAGGGCCTGCACAACTTCGACGACCGCAACTCCCTGCGCTTCGAGATCCAGCACCTGCGCACGCACCAGGACAAGGGCAACTGGGCCACGGGACTGGCGGAGTTCACCTTCAGCCCGCATTGGTTCGTGGCCGTGATGGACCAGTTCAACTACGAGACCTTCGAGGACACCTTTTCGAAGGGCGGCGAGGAGCTCGAGGTGAAGCGATTCCATTACCCCATCGGCTCGATGGGGTACATCCGTGGCGGCAACCGTTTCACGGTGAACTATGGCCGCCAGCGGGCCGGCATCTTCTGCGTGGGCGGGGTGTGCCGCCAGGTGCCCGCCAGCAACGGCCTTACCTTGTCGATCACCAGCACGTTCTGACCCATGCGCGCCCCGATCGCCCTGCTGTTCGCCATGGCCACCCTGGCCTCCTGCGATGTCATCGAGTTCCCGGACAACACCATCTCCGGCGGCGGACCCGCCCCGGACGGTCCGGCCCGCAAGGTGCTGCTGGAGGACATCACAGGCCACACCTGCAACAACTGCCCCGAGGCCACCGACATCGCCGTGGACCTGCATGACGTGTACGGCAGCGCACTGATCCTGGTGGGCGTCCATGCTTCGGCCTTCGCCGAGCCCCAGGCGCCGCCGTTCGACACCGATCTCCGGACCATCGCCGGCGAGGAGTACCTCACCACCTTCGGGGTCAACAGCCTGCCTGCCGGCCTCGTGAGCCGCCGCCCCTTCAGCGGCAGCTTGATCGTGGGCACCGGCAACTGGGGCAGCGCCGTGGCCGACATCATCAACACACCCGCTGAGGTGGAGGTGATCTTCGACACGGTGGAGTATGTGAGCGGCACCAACACGGTGAACATGACCATCCAGGTAGTGCCCGTGAACGATCTCAGCGGCGACCACAACCTCACGGTGTACCTCACCGAGGATAGCGTGATCGACGCCCAGATCGACAACCGGGTGAACCCGCCCACCGTGCTGGACTATGTGCACCGCCATGTGCTGCGCGGCAATGTGAACGGCACCTGGGGAACGGCGCTCATCACCGGTTCGGCCCCCGCCGGCGACACCCTGGAGGCGACCTTCTCCTATCCCCTGCCCGCCAGCGTGCTCGACCCGGGGCAATGTGCGCTGGTGGCCTACCTCTACCGCACCGACTCCTACGAGGTGCTGCAGGCCGAGGAGCGCAAGATCCTCCCGTGATCCCATACGGATCGGCCTTGGGGCTCCGTTATCCCCTGCCCGACGGCCGGTCCTGTGGATAACTGCCCGTCAGATCCGCAGTGGCACGGGACGCCGATCGGCTTATCTTCAGGCTCGCATTCGTTGAACGCAGGCTTAATCCGTTGAGCGATGATGGACCAGGGACGCAAGATGATGGAGCTGAGCAAGCAGGTGCTGCAGAAGGTGAGCTTCGACCCCCGCCTCTTCCAGAAGGAGCTTGCGAAGGCTGTACGCTGGCTGGGCCAGCGCGACCAATTGTTGTTCAAGGCCTGGTGCCTGGCCACTTTCGGCCACCTCTACAAGGACATCATCCTGGAGGTGTTCCAGAAGACCATGCGCACCTGAGCGCACAAGGG
>JBIJCH010000321.1:0-3312 GCA_044344815.1 Flavobacteriales bacterium
CCGCAGGTTCCGCATGAGCCCGGTGTACCTGGTGCGCTTCACCGCGCTGCCCTCGAAGAGCCGGTCGAAGACCACCTCGGTCATGCCGTGCCACGCCTCGGCCGTGAGGCCCATGACCTCGGCATTGGGCGCGAAATCCGGTTCCTGGTGCGGTGAGGCGAACCGGTTCCACGGGCACACCTGCTGGCAGATGTCGCAGCCGAAGGCCCAGCCCTCCATCTTCCCGGCGAACTCCTCCGGTATCGCGTCCTTCAGTTCGATGGTGAGGTGGCTGATGCACCGGCTGCCGTCCACGCCGTAGGGGGTGATGGCCTCCGTGGGGCATGCATCGATGCAGCGGCGGCAGGTGCCGCAATGGTCGGTGGCCGGGGCGTCGGGCGCCAGTTCCAGGTCGGTGATCAGCTCGCACAGGAAGAACCAGCTGCCGGCACCCTGCCGGATCACATTGGTGTGCTTGCCACGCCAGCCTATGCCCGCTCGCTCCGCCCAGGCCTTCTCCAGCACCGGCGCACTGTCCACGAAGGCCCGCAGTTCCACCTGGCCGTACTGTTCCGCGATGAACGTCATCAGGGGTTTCAGCCGTTTCTTCAGCACCTTGTGGTAGTCGCGGCCATAGGCGTAGGTGCTGAGCTTGGGCGCGTCGGGGTCCTCCTGCCGGGGAGGCGTGAAGTAGTTGTACGCCAGGCTGATCACGCTCCTCGCCCCGGGCACCAGCCTGGTGGGATCGAGCCGCAGGTCGAAGTGGCGCTCCATGTAGCCCATGCTCCCATGCTTCCCATGCCTGAGCCATTGTTCCAGGCGCGGCGCCTCCTGCTCCAGGAAGCCGGCACGCGCCACCCCGCATGCCAGGAAGCCAAGCTCGTGCGCCTTGCGCTTGATCCGTTCCGAACGCTCCGCAGGTGTGGGCACGCGGCAAGTTAGCCCTGTCCGAACAGGTCACCCGGCTTCGCGCTGGGCACCCGGCCCAGGTGCTTGTAGGCCCGCTCCGTGGCCTGCCGGCCGCGGGGGGTGCGCTGCAGGTAGCCCTCCATGATCAGGAAGGGCTCGTACACCTCCTCGATGGTGCCGGCCTCCTCGCCCACCGCCGTGGCCACGGTGTTCAGGCCCACGGGACCGCCGCCGAACTTGTCGATGATGGCGCTCAGGATGCGGTTGTCCATCTCATCAAGGCCATGGGCGTCCACGTTCAGGGCCTTCAGCGCCTGTTGCGCGATCGCCAGCTGGATGGTGCCATCGCCGAGGATCTGGGCGAAGTCGCGCACGCGCCGCAGCAGGGCGTTGGCGATGCGCGGGGTGCCGCGGCTGCGGCGGGCGATCTCCACGGCGGCCTCCTCCACGATGGGCACGTTCAGCAGGCCGGCGCTCCGCTTCACGATGCCCGTGAGCGTGGCGGCATCGTAGTAGTCGAGGCGGCTGTTGATGCCGAACCGGGCGCGTAGCGGCGCGGTGAGCAGGCCGCTGCGCGTGGTGGCACCCACCAGGGTGAAGGGGTTGAGCGCGATCTGCACGGTGCGCGCATTGGGGCCGGCATCGATCACCAGGTCGATGCGGTAGTCCTCCATGGCGCTGTACAGGTACTCCTCGATCACCGGCGTGAGGCGGTGGATCTCGTCGATGAAGAGGATGTCGTGCGGCTCCAGGTTGGTGAGCAGGCCGGCCAGGTCGGCGGGCTTGTCGAGCACCGGCCCACTGGTGATGCGGATGCCCACGCCCATCTCCTGTGCGATGATGTTGGCCAGGGTGGTCTTTCCCAGGCCGGGCGGACCATGGAGCAGGACATGGTCAAGGGCCTCACCGCGCTGTCTGGCCGCCTGCACGAAGACCTTCAGGTTGTCCGTCACCGCCTTCTGCCCGGCGAACTCCCCGAACTGGCGGGGACGCAGCACCTGCTCCAGCTCCTTGTCGGACGAGGCGCGCTGTTCGCGGCGGGGGTCGAAGCCTTCGGCCATGGTGCGAAGGTACTCGCCGCCTCAGTCCTCGCCCACCACGTCGCGGTACAGGTCGCCGAAGAAGACCTTCACCCCGATGATGTACACCGGTGCGTTGAGGCTCTCATCGAGGCTCGCGTTGGTGAAGGCAAGGCGGTAGCCCAGGCCGCCGCCCACGCCCAGGTAGCGCAGGAAGCGGTACTGCACGGTCATGGCCGGCTCGTACAGGAACACGAAGGCCTTCTTCAGCTGCCGGGTGCGGCCCTCCAGGTCGTCGTACACGAGCGAGCCACCGCCGATGCCCACCTGCACGGGGATGTTCACCTCCCAGGGACCCCGCTGGTAGAAGGTGTAGCTGAAGAAGGGCGTGATGTAACCGAGGCGCACACGCGCCGTCACGGTGCGCTCCACACCGTCCTCCACGACCACCTCCTCGCGCTCCAGGCGGGTGCCCAGGAAGCTGTAACCGATGCCGTAGCGCACACGCCGGCCGTGCTCGAGGCCCACCTTCACCCCCAGCAGGCGCACGTTCTGGTTGCTGATGAAGCTGCCGCGGGAGTCGAGGGCGAACGCGATACGGGGCGGCTCGTGCAGGAACAGGCCGATGCTGTCGAGGAGCTGCGCTCCGGCCGCCATCGGCAGGAACAGGAGCACAAGAACGATCTGAGCGCGCATGGGGCCGAAAAGCGGAATGTCCGCGACCCAAAGGTGCGGACATTCCCGTGTGCTGCTCCGATGAGGTACTAGCCGTGGTCCTCCTCCTCGCCATGCTCCAGGGGCACGGTCTGGGGCACGAAGTCCTCGGCTTTGCCGGGCTTGCTATAGTCGTAGGGCCAGCGGTGCACCGTGGGGATGGCGCCGGGCCAGTTGCCGTGGATGTGCTCCACCGGCGTGGTCCACTCCAGGGTGTTGGCGCGCCAGGGGTTCTGCACGGCCTTCTGCCCGCGGTAGATGCTGTAGAAGAAGTTGTAGGTGAAGATCACCTGGGCGGCGCCGCCGATGATGGCGAACACGGTGATCAGCACGTTCAGGTCGGTGACCCCGTTGAGGAAGGGGAACTCGCTGTAGGTGTAGTAGCGGCGGGGAGCACCGGCCAGGCCCACGAAGTGCATGGGGAAGAACACCCCGAAGGCGCAGATGAAGGTGATCCAGAAGTGGGCATAGCCCAGCTTGGTGTTCATCATGCGGCCGTACATCTTGGGGAACCAGTGGTAGATGCCGGCGAACATCCCGAAGATGGCGCTCATGCCCATCACGATGTGGAAGTGGGCCACCACGAAGTAGGTGTCGTGCACGTTGATGTCGAGGGCGCTGTCGGCGAGGATGATGCCGGTGAGGCCGCCCGCGATGAAGGTGGCCACCAGGCCGATGCTGAAGAGCATGG
>JBIJCH010000119.1:0-6510 GCA_044344815.1 Flavobacteriales bacterium
CGCCCTACGTGCTGCTGAACGTGCGCGTGCGCACACAGATCGCCGGCGTGCTCGGTCAGTTCGGCCCGGCCTGCCGCCTGAAGGTGAACCCGCCCTGCACCACAACCCAGCTCACCACCCTGGGCGCGCCGAGCAACCCGGCCGCCTCCTGCGGTGCCACGGGCGTGGTGATCAACGGCGGCCAGCTGTATGCCGACGTGGTGAACGGGGCGAACCGGTACCAGTTCGAGTTCACCCGTCCGGGCTTCATCCGCAACGTGGCCAGCTCCACCCGCACCCTCACCCTGGCCAACTACGCCACCAAACCGCTGCAGTGCGGCCTTACCTACACCGTGCGCGTGCGCGTGAGCTTCGACGGTGGCGCCACCTGGTGCGCCTGGGGCAACACCTGCACCATCTCCACCGAGGCCTGCCCGCCGGTGGCCGGTGGCGGCCAGCGTGACCTTGTCGCCACCAGCGGCGGCGACCTCACCGTGTGGCCCAACCCCAACCGCGGTGAGCAGCTCTTCGTGGCGATCGATGACCTGGGCGGCTCCTACGAGCACGTGTCCCTGGACATCACCGACATGTTCGGCAAGCGCGTGGTGGCCAGCACCATCCCCGTGCAGGGCACCAACCTCAACACCGTGATGGACCTCAACGACCTGGCCTCCGGCATGTACCTGGTGACCGTCACCACCGGTGACCGCGCCTTCGTGCAGCGCCTGGTGATCCAGTAAGGTCCACCAGCATCCTCATGCGAGCGCCCCGGCCCACAAGGCCGGGGCGCCTTGCTTGGGGGCCAATGGGAGGGCGCACCCGGGCAAAGCGCCTCTGACCTTGCGCAGCAAGCCCCGCTCCGATGCCTCGGTCCAGTGAACGTGTCGTCAGGCAGGGCCCAAGCCCCAGCTCGACAGTGAAGATGGTCGCATGGTGATGTTCCACCGTGAGCAGGTGCGCGACGACGTGATGATCCAACTGCGCTCGGGCAAGGAGCGCCCGAGCTACTTCTGGAAGGACGGCAAGGGCGCGTGCGTACATGGCTCATGGCCACCAGGAAGTCCCGCCTTGCGTGAAGTGCGACGCTCGCCGCGATGATGTGGCAGGCTTCCAAAGATGCCCCCCGGTGAACAGCGGGAGGCCTCTGACCATCTCTTGGGCGATGAGCGCGATATGGGTACCCATATCACCGTATATTCGTATCCATACCGAACAGGGAAGGACCATGAAGACCACCATCGAACTACCGGAGGCGCTCTTCGACAAGGCCAAGCGGCACGCCCGCAAGCACCGCACCACCTTGAAGGCCTTGATCGAGGAAGGACTGCGACAGGTATTGGCACGCAAGGAGGAAGGCGCCCCGTTCAAGCTGCGCGACGCGAGCGTGGGCGGCAAGGGCTTGAGCCCCGCCTACCGCGATGCCGGCTGGGAGCAGGTCCGGGACGCGATCTACACCGGGAAAGGGGCATGATCGCGGTGGACACCAACCTGCTCGTGCACGCGCACCGCAGGGACTCACCGTTCCATGAGCCTGCTCGCCGCGCCATCACCGCACTGGCCGAAGGCAAGGGGGCCTGGGCGATCCCCTGGCCATGCCTGCACGAGTTCCACGGCATCGTAACGCACCCACGCATCTACGATCCGCCCAGCACGCCGGCCCAGGCCGTCACGCAGATCGATCGCTGGATGGAGGCACCCACCCTGCATCTCCTCACGGAGAACGAGCTCCACTGGTCCGAACTGCGGGCGTTGCTGCTCAAGGCCAAGGTGCAGGGGCCGCTGGTGCACGACGCATGCATCGCCGCGCTCTGCCTGAGCCATGGGGTCCATGAGTTCTGGTCGGCGGACAGGGACTTCAGCCGCTTTCCCCGGCTGCGCCTGCGCAACCCGTTGATCGAAGGCTGAGCGGCCGGCCTTACGCGAACTGCTGCACGCTCATCGCGATGATGCGGCAGGCCTCCAGCAGCTGCTCCTCGGTGATCACCAGGGGCGGCGCGAAGCGGATGATGTCGCCGTGCGTGGGCTTGGCCAGCAGGCCGTTGTCGCGCAACAGCAGGCACAGCTCCCAAGCGGTGCGGGGTGAACCATCGGCGGCGGTGCGCGGCTCGATCACCAGCGCGTTCAGCAGGCCGCGGCCGCGCACCAGCTTCACGAAGGGATAAGCGTCCACCAGCTTCTGCATCTCGGCGCGGAAGATGCGTCCGAGGCGGTCGGCGTTCTGCACAAGCCCCTCGTCCTTCACGATGGCCAGCGCCTCGATGGCGATGCGCGCGCCCATGGGGTTGCCGCCGTACGTGCTGCCGTGCGTGCCCGGGGTGAAGACGCTCATCACGTCATCGCTGGCCAGCACCGCGCTCACCGGGTACATGCCGCCGCTGAGGGCCTTGGCCAGGATCACCGCATCAGGGCGCTTCGCCGGATCGGGGTTCTCGCACATGCCCGTGGCGCAGGAGCAGCCGCAGTTGTGGCACGAGGCCAGCAGTCGGCCTGTCCGCGCGATGCCCGTCTGGATCTCGTCGGCGATGAAGAGCACACCCTTCGCCTTGGACAGCGCGATGGCCCGCGGGATGTAGTCCTCGGCGGGCACATACACGCCCTTCTCGCCTTGGATGGGCTCCACGAGGAAGGCGCACACGTTCGGGTCCTCCAGCGCCTTCTGCAGGGCAGGGATGTCGTCGTACGGGATCACCTCGAAGCCCGGCGTGAACGGCCCGAATCCGCCCTGGCTGACGGGGTCGGTGCTCATGCTCACAATGGTGATGGTGCGGCCGTGGAAGTTGCCCTCGCACACGATGACCTTCGCCTGCCCGGCGGGGATGCCCTTCTTCTCGTAGCCCCACTTCCGGGCCATCTTCAACGCGGTCTCCACCGCTTCGGCGCCCGTGTTCATGGGCAGCATCCTGTCGTAGCCGAAGAGCTCGCAAACCACCTGCTCGTACTCGCCCAGTACGCTGTTGTAGAAGGCGCGGCTGGTGAGCGTCATGCGTGTGGCCTGCTCCTGCATCACCTTCACCAGGCGCGGGTGGCAATGGCCCTGGTTCACGGCGCTGTACGCGCTGAGGAAGTCGAAGTAGCGCTTGCCCTCCACGTCCCACACATGCACGCCCAGGCCGCTGTCGAGCACCACCGGCAGCGGGTGGTAGTTGTGGGCGCCATAGCGCTCCTCGAGGGCGATGGCGCGCTGGGTCTTGCTCTGGGAGGTGGAGGTGTGCTGCATGGGCTGATGGACAAGGCTTTCAGCGCCTTGCGGGGCGCAAAACTACGGGGCGCGGGGTATCTTCGCGGCGCTTCCGCGGAAGGCCCGGCCGCATGGCCGCGTTGCGGAACGAGCGAGATCATGAGCCGATCGAAGAAGGCCCGCAACCGGCCCAAGGAAGTGTTGGAGGCCGTGCCCGTGACCGGCGCCGGTGCGAACGGCAAGGCCCTGGCCCGCGTGGACGGCATGGTGGTCTTCATCACCGGTGCCGTGCCCGGCGACGTGGCCGACCTGCGCGTGGACGTGAAGAAGAAGAACTTCATGGAGGCCACCGCCACGCGCATCGTCTCCCCCTCCCCCGACCGGGTGGAGCCCTTCTGCCCGCACTTCGGCCTGTGCGGCGGCTGCAAGTGGCAGGACCTCGGCTACGCGAAGCAGCTGGAATACAAGCGCCAGCAGGTGATCGACAACCTCGAGCGCCTCGGCGGCCTTACGCTCCCGGAGGTGCCGCCCACCCTCGGCTCACCGCACACCACCCACTTCCGCAACAAGCTCGAGTTCACCTTCAGCTGCCACCGCTGGCTCACCGGGCACGAGGTGCGCAACGAGAACAAGTTCCTCGACCGCAACGCCCTCGGCTTCCACATCCCCCAGCGCTTCGATCGCGTGCTCGACCTCACCGAGTGCCACCTGCAGCCGCAGCCCAGCGAGGCCATCCGTGCCTTCCTGCGGCGCTACGCCGATGAGCAGCAGCTCAGCTTCTACGACATCCGCGCGCACCAGGGCTTCCTGCGCACCGTCACCATCCGTACCACCACCACCGGCGAGAGCATGGTGGTGCTCGCCTTCGGCCACGAGGATGCGCCCAAACGCGAGGCCCTGCTGGCGGCGCTCAACGATGCGGTGCCCGGCATCACCTCGTTGCAATGGGTGATCAACGAGAAGAAGAACGACACCATCTGGGACCTCGACGCGCATGTGTTCAGTGGCCGCGACCACGTGATCGAAGAGCTGCCCGACGGCCCCGGCGGCGCGCCGCTGAAGTTCCGCATCGGCCCCAAGACCTTCTTCCAGACCAACCCCGAGCAGACCAAGGCCATGTACGCCCTCACGCGCGAATGGGCCGGCCTTACCGGGCAGGAGCGCGTGTACGACCTGTACTGCGGCGCCGGCAGCATCACGCTTTATGTGGCGGGCCTGGCCAAGGAGGTGATCGGTGCCGAGATCGTGCCCGAGGCCGTGGCCGATGCCGAGGTCAACGCGCGCCTCAACGGCATCACCAACGTGCGCTTCGAGAGCGGCGACCTGCGCCACCTGCTCGACGCCAGCTTCGCCGAGCGGCACGGAAGGCCCGATGTGGTGATCACCGACCCGCCCCGCGCGGGCATGCACGATGACGTGGTGCAGCGCCTGCGCGAGCTCGCCCCCCAGCGCATCGTGTACGTGAGCTGCAACCCCGCCACCCAGGCCCGCGACCTGGCCCTGCTGCAGGACATGTACCGCATCACCCACGTGCAACCGGTGGACATGTTCCCGCACACGTACCACATTGAGAACATCGTGCGGTTGGAGCGCATCGCGTGAGCCTTGCGCAACGGCTACCTTGGTCCGCTTTTCGACCGTACCATGCGGACCCTGTTGCTCTCCAGCCTTCTGCTCGCCACCACGCTGCAGGCGCAGACCCTCACCGACCAGTACATCGAGCTCACCGTGAGCGACACCATCGCCATGGTGGTGAAGGGCTACGTATACGAGCTGAACGTGGTGGACGACACCAATTACGAGGGCTACGACGAGAACACGGACTGGGAGAAGGTGCAGCGCGAGGTGGAGGAGAAGCGCACCAAGGCCCTGGCCCGGCTGGAGAAGGACGTGATGGGCATGGGCTATTCGGTGGAGCGCTTCAACGGCAGCACCGACCTGTACACCTTGGGAGGCCCCGTGGATGCCACCGCCACCACCCTGCGTGTGAACCTGAAGGACCAGGCCGGGATGAAGCGGTTGGTGGAGACCCTGCGGCAGCGCAAGGATGTTTCGGGCAACATGGTGCGCGTGGAGTACGACCGCTCGAAGGACGCGCAGGGCGAACTGCTGGACCGCCTGTACCGCCGGGCCGAGGAGCGCAGCCGCGCGCTGGCCACCTTGGGCGGACGCAAGCTGGGCAAGCTGCTACAGGTGCGCACGCCCGGCGAGGACGAGTTCACCTTCGGGGAGTTCATGCGCATGATGGAACGCGAGCGTGGCAGCGACGACTGGATCGACCGGTACGGCGTGAACATGCCCCAACGGATGACCTTCCGCTTCGCGCTGATCGATTGACCGCGCTCAATGAACCTGTCACGGTGAGCTTGCCCACCTCGCCTTGCGGAGCCTTCGGCGAAGTAAGGACCGGTTCGACAGGCCCACCGTGACATCGACACAAGCAGTACGGAGAACACGCTTCGTTAACAGGACTGAGCCATGGCCTTGGACCGCACCTACTGGGAGAGCCGATACCACGAGCGCGACACCGGCTGGGACCTCGGAGGCCCCTCAGCCCCGCTAAAAGCCTATATCGAGCAGCTCACGGACAAGGACCTGCGGATCCTGATCCCCGGCGCGGGGCGTGCTTACGAGGCCGAGCACCTGCGCCGCCTGGGCTTCCGCCAGGTGTTCGTGATCGACCTTACCGATGCGCCCTACGCCGACCTGCTCGCGCGCTGCCCGGACTTCCCGAAGGACCACCTGCTCGTGGGAGACCTGTTCCAGCACAAGGGACAGTACGACCGGATCATCGAGCAGACCTGCTTCTGCGCGATCGACCCCGCACTTCGGGCAGCATACGTGAAGAAGATGCACGAGCTGCTTGCGCCCGGCGGCAGGCTGGTGGGCGTGCTGTTCGACGACCCGCACCCTGCGCGCGGACCGGATGGTCCGCCCTTCGGCGGATCGAAGGCCGAGTACGAGGCCCTCTTCAAGCCGCTGTTCCCGCAGGTCTCCTTCATGCCTTGCTACAACTCCATCCCACCACGCGCCGGCCGCGAGCTGTGGGTATGCGCACCGCGATGAGCGACCACACCCCCATCGACTGCAACCTCTACGACCGGTACGAGGCGTGGGCGACCCTGCGCACGCCCCTGGAGATCCGATACCGGGATCCGGCCGGAACGGAGTCCGTTGTGAAGGACCGCATCGTGGACCTGCTGAACGCGGATGGGGAGGAGCGGATGGTGCTTTCCACGGGCCTCCAGGTGCGTTTGGACCACATCATTTCGGTGTTCGTGGACGTTCATGGGTAAGGCTGTTGTTCCGGTCGAACGCGTGAACCAACTTCGCGCCCCACCCTCGAGAACGCA
>JBIJCH010000015.1:0-14825 GCA_044344815.1 Flavobacteriales bacterium
CCAAGCGCCTGAACCTCGTCTGAGAGCGGGCGCTCACCGCCGTTTCCCCTTGCCCATCGATCGTCGCGACCGTTCCTTCGACCTGGCCGCGGCGCGTTCGCGTTCCAGTTCCTTCCACTGGCCGATAGGCGCGCCCGTTGCGGCCACGCCACCGATGGCGACCAATGCCAGGTCCACGGTGCGCTTGTCCATGTCGACCGCGCGGATCTTCACGGTGAGCTCATCGCCCAGGCGGATCTTGCGGCCGGTGCGCTGCCCCGCGACGACGTAGCGGTCCTGGTCGAACTTGTAGTGGTCGCCCGGCAGGTCGCGCAGGCCGAGCATCCCCTCGCAGTGGTTCCCGGCGAGCTCCACGTACACCCCCCAGCCGGTGAGCCCGCTCACCGTGCCCTCGAAGGCCTCCCCGATGCGCGCCAGCAGGTATTCCGCCTGCTTGTACCGGATGCTGGCCCGTTCGGCATCGGACGCCCGCTTCTCCATGTTGCTGCTGTGCTTGCAGCTCAGTTCGAGCTTTTCCTTGTCCAGGTGCCGCCCACCGCCCAGGTAGTGCCCCATCGCGCGATGCACCAGCAGGTCGGGGTAGCGGCGGATGGGGGAGGTGAAATGCGTGTAATGCTCGAACGCCAGCCCATAGTGCCCGATGTTCTCCGTGCTGTAGATGGCCTTGGCCATGCTGCGGATGGTGAACTGCTTGATGAGCTTCTCCTCCTCGGTTCCCTGGATGGCCTTCAACAGGCGGTTGATCGCGTGCGGAAGGTCATCGTCGCGCTGCACCACCAGCTCGTGCCCGAAGCTCTTCGCGAGGGAGCGCAGTTGCGCCACCTTCTCGGGGTCGGGCAGGTCGTGCACCCGGTACACGAAGGGGGGAACACCGCCCTTCTTCTGCCGGCCCACCCACGCGGCCACCCGCTTGTTGGCCAGCAGCATGAACTCCTCGATGAGCCAGTTGGCCGGCCCCATCACCTTCTCGTACAGCCCGATGGGCCGGCCCTTCTCGTCGAGCTTGAACTTTACCTCGTTGCCGCCGATCTCCAGGGCGCCCGCGGTGATGCGCTCCTTGCGCAGCACCTGGGCCAGCCGGTGCAGGGTGAGCACCTCCTCCTTCATGGCGCCATCGGCACCGTCGATGATGGCCTGCGCCTCGTGGTACGCGAACCGCCGGTCGCTGTGCATCACCGTGCGGCCGAACCACTCGCCCCTTATCCGGGCCTGCTCATCCAGCTCGAAGATGGCGCTGAAGGTGAGCTTGTCCTCGCCGGGGTGCAGGGAGCACAGCCCGTTGCTGAGGCGCTCGGGCAGCATGGGCACCACGCGGTCCACCAGGTACACACTGGTGGCCCGGGCGGCAGCCTCCATGTCCACCACGGTGTTGGGCCGCACGTAGTGGCTCACATCGGCGATGTGGATGCCCACCTCCCAGTTCCCGTTCTCCAGGCGGCGCACGCTGAGCGCGTCATCGAGGTCCTTGGCATCCTCGGGGTCGATGGTGATGGTGGGGACGTGGCGCACGTCGCGGCGCAGCCCGACCTCTTCTGCCGTGCAGCCGTTGGGGATGGTCTCGGAGGCCTTCAACACGCTTTCGGGGAACTCCAGGGGCAGCCCGAACTCCGCCAGGATGGCGTGCATCTCCACCTGGTGCTCGCCCGCGCGCCCCAGAACCCGGGTCACCCGCCCGCGGGGCAGGTCGCGTGCATCGCGCCACTCGCCCAGCTCGATGATGGCCTTGTCGCCTTCGGTGGCACCGTTGGCGTCCACCGGGGGAATGAGGAACGGGCGCTGCACCCGCTGGTCATCGGCCACCAGTACCAGGCGCCCCTGGTGCTTGTGGATGACCCCCACGAACCCGGTCCGCCGCCGCTGGACCACCGCCACCACGGCTCCCTCGGGCCGCGTACCACGGCCCTGGGTCATGCGCACCCGCACGGTGTCGCCGTGAAGCGCCATCCCCACGTTCCTGGGGTGGATGAACACATCCTCCCCGGTGTCGTCCCCGGTCAGGCGCACGTAGCCGCCCCCGCTCCCGATGATGTCGATGGTGCCTTCGGTCTCGTCGCGTTTCTGGGCGCTGACGTATCGGCCCTTCTTGCCGCTGAGGATCCTGCCGCTGTCGAGCAGCGCGTCAATGGCATCGAAGATCCGGTACCGCTGTTCCTTGTCGCGGATACCGAGCTGGATGGCGAGCTGCTGGCTGGTGATGCCGGCGTGGCCGGACCGTCGGATGGCGGCCAGGACCTCTTGCTCGAGGTCGGCGGGCCGGGGTTCGCGGCCGTGTTTCGGGGTCATGCCGCACGAAGGTCGCACAAAGCCCCACAGCCCGGAAGAAGCTTCACCAACGATCGTTGATAACCCGGCGGCGATCGCTACATTTGCACCCCCTTTCGGCCGCCCTTGCGGCCTGTGGAACGACCCGGAACACCCTCCGTCATGTACGAGAGCGCCAAGATCTTCAGCGGTACCGCCACCCGTTACCTGGCCGAGAAGATCGCCGCCTACAGCGGTGAGCGGCTGGGCGAGGTGAGCGTGAGCCGCTTCAGCGACGGGGAGTTCCAGCCCAGCTTCGAGGAGACCGTGCGCGGGGAGCTGGTGTTCATCGTCCAGAGCACCTTTCCGCCCAGCGACAACCTGTTCGAGCTGCTGATGATGGTGGACGCCGCCAAGCGGGCCAGCGCCAAGCGCATCGTGGCGGTGATGCCCTATTTCGGTTTCGCGCGTCAGGACCGCAAGGACAAGCCCCGGGTGTCCATCGGCGCCAAGCTGGTGGCCAACATGCTCACCGCAGCCGGTGTGGACCGGGTGATGACGATGGACCTGCACGCCGACCAGATCCAGGGCTTCTTCGAGGTGCCGGTGGACCACCTCTTCGCCAGCAGCATATTCCTCCCGCACATCCAGGAACTGGCCCTGCCCAACCTGTTGATGGCGGCCCCCGACACCGGCGGCACCAAGCGCGCCAGCGCCTATGCCAAGCACCTGGGCTGTGACATGGCCATCTGCTACAAGCAGCGCAAGGTGGCCAACCAGGTGGAGAGCATGACGGTGATCGGTGACGTGAAGGGCAAGGACGTGGTGCTCGTGGATGACATGGTGGACACCGCCGGCACCCTCACCAAGGCCGCCGACATGATGACCGAGCTGGGTGCCAACAGCGTTCGCGCCGTATGCACCCATGCGGTGCTCAGCGGCGATGCCTGCGACCGCATCGAGCGCAGCAGCCTTACCGAGCTCATCGTCACCGACACGATCCCCATGAGCGAGGCCAAGCGGTCGCGCACCAACAAGATCAAGCAGCTCACCGTGGCGCAGTTGTTCGCCGACGTCATCAAGCGCGTGCGCAACCACGAGAGCATCAGCAGCCATTTCATCATCGCCTGACCAAGCCCAGGCGTCACCCAGACGAATAGACCGTCAAAACCACCAAAGCCGCGCCGGCCAGGCGAACGAACCAATGAAGAAAGTAGAACTCACGGGCACCCTGCGTACGATCCAGGGCACCAAGGGCGCCGCCCAGCTGCGCCGCGAGAAGCGCGTTCCCTGCGTGCTGTACGGCGGTGAGGGCACCTTGCATTTCAGCCTGGAGGAGGCCCCCTTGGGCAAGATCGTGCACAGCCCCGAGGTATACCGGATCGAGCTCGACATCGAGGGCCAGAAGCGCACGGCCCGCCTGGCCGAGAAGCAGTTCCACCCGGTCACCGACCGCCTGCTCCACGTGGACTTCATCGAGATGAGCGACAGCAAGGAGGCGCGCGTCACCCTCTCCCTGCGCCTGACCGGCCAGAGCCCTGGCGTTCGCAAGGGCGGCAAGCTCAGCCAGCCCCTGCGCAAGCTGCGCGTGAGGGGCCTGCCCACGGCCCTGCCTGAGCACCTCGAGCTTGACATCAATGGTGTGGAGGTGGGAGACAGCATCCGCGTTCGCGACCTGAATTTCGAAGGCCTTACGGTGCTGGAGCGCCCCTCCGACGTGGTGGTGGCGGTGAAGATGCCGAAGAAGGTGGAGGAGGCCGCTGCGACCGCTGCCGCCGCCCCGGCCGCCGGTGCCGCCGCCAAGCCGGCCGAGGCCAAGCCGGCCGCCAAGAAGTGATCCCTTCGAGGCCACCCCTGAACAATGGAATGAACGGGCCCGGCGATCGCCGGGCCCGTTTCCTTTGCACCCGCCATGAAGTTCCTGATCGTGGGCCTGGGAAATCCCGGGCCGGAGTACGACGGCACCCGCCACAACATCGGGTTCACCGTGCTCGAAGCGCTGGCCTCTGCGGCCGGAGTGCGCTTCATGCCCGACCGGCTGGGCGACCGGGCCGAACTGCGCCACAAGGGCCGCACGCTCGTGCTCATCAAGCCGAGCACCTTCATGAACCTCAGTGGCAAGGCCGTGCGCTATTGGATGGATGCGGAGAAGGTCCCGGCCGACCGCACCCTGGTGATCACCGACGATCTGGCGCTGCCCTTCGGCAAGGTCCGCATCCGCACATCGGGTGGCGCCGGAGGGCACAATGGCCTCACCAGCATCATCCAGCTGCTGGGTACGGAGGCCTTTCCCCGCCTGCGCTTCGGCATCGGAAGTGATTTTCCCAAGGGGCGGCAGGCGGAGCATGTGCTCAGCCCGTGGAACAAGGAGGAGTCCGCACACCTGCCCGACCGCATCGCCGTGGCCCGTGATGCCGTGCTGGACATGGCCCTGATGGGCATCGCCCATGCCATGAACACCTTCAACACGCGATGAACCGACCGCCGTTGTCACGCGTTACTTTTGGCGAACAACCACGAGCATCATGTTGAGCAAGAAGATCGAGGCCGCCCTGAACGCGCAGATCGAGATCGAATCGATGAGCAGCCAGACCTACCTGGCCATGGCCAGTTGGGCCGAGACCCAGGGCCTCAGCGGCACCGCCGCCTTCCTGTACCGGCACAGCGATGAGGAGCGCATGCATGCGCTGAAGCTCATCAAGTTCGTGAACGAGCGGGGTGGGCATGCGGTCGTGCCCTCCTTGAAGCAGCCCCAGAAGACCTACAAGGGCATCACCCACATCTTCCAGAGCCTGTTGGAACATGAGACCCATGTGACCGCCACCATCAACCAGGTGGTGGACACCTGCCTGAAGGAGAAGGATTACACCACGCACAACTTCATGCAGTGGTACGTGAGCGAGCAGATCGAGGAGGAGGCGCTGGCCCGCACGCTCATCGACAAGCTCAACCTGATCGGCGGCGACAAGGGCGGGCTGTACCTCTTCGATCGTGATCTGCAGGGCCTGAGCGCGCCCGACACCGGTGGTGGGGAGGGCAAGGCCTGACGCGGTCACCAACGCCAGTCCCCCCCGATCCTGAGCTTCTCCTCGAGGCCTTCGGCCCGCATGCGGTCACGGAGCTGATCGTCAGTGAACGAAGGCGGCAGCGCTGCCGCATCTGCCAGTGCCAGCAGGAGCATGCCCACGAAACGTACGTTGTCGACCATGGCCCGGGGGTCCACCAGGTGGATGTCGTCGCAGCTGCTGTGGTAACAGCCGTAGACGTGGCTTCCAAGGTCGCTGCTGGGATTGATCACGGGCACACCGGCCAGCATGAAGGGCTGGTGGTCGCTGTGGAGCCAGGCCCCTGTGCCGGTGCGGCCCGCGAAGGCACTGCTGTCCACGGCCCGGATGCCGGCGCTGATGCGCTCGATCAGTTCCTTCCACCCATCGGGACCGGTGATGCTGAAACCCTGGGGATGACCGGTCATGTCCATGTTCACCATGCACCGGATGCGCTCCAGTTCTCCGGTGGAACGGTAGTGCTCCACCAGGGCGCGTGAACCGAGCAGGCCCTGTTCCTCGCCCATGAAGAGCACGAACCGGATGGTGCGCCGCGGCCGAACGCCCAGTTGCTGCAGGCATCGGGCCATGTCCAGGATGCTGTAGGCACCAAGGCCGTTGTCGGTGGCCCCGGTGGCCAGGTCCCACGAATCGAGGTGGCCGCCCACCAGGATCACACCCCCCCCGGGGTCGCTCCCCGGGATCTCGGCGATCGTGTTCCGCGCCGTGATCGGTTCGCTGCGGTTGGTCATCTCCAGGACCGCCTCCGGCCGGTGCCCTTCGGCCATCCAGCGGCGCAGCAGCTCACCATCCTCCAGGCTGATGCAGGCGGCCGGCACCGGGATCAGCCCGCCGTCCACCGAAGCGGTGCCCGTGAGCAGCACATGGCCGTTCACATGGTTCACGAACAGCACCCCGGCCGCGCCGGCCCGGATGGCCAGCGCCGTTTTCTCGGAGCGGTGCAGGTTGCTCTCGCGCGGGGCGCCGAGCAGCCCCAGGTTCACCAGTACGATCTTCCCCGACACCCGGTCGCCCAGGCGCGCCAGGTCGGACGCGAGTCCGTTACCGGCGTCGACGAGCTCGGCCTGCACACGCACCTGCACCGGTGAGTGGGCGAGCGCCACACAGGCCGGGTTGACCACCGAGTCACTGCGGTTGATTCGCAACGAGACCGCCTGGCGCTGCCATGCGCGCGCCTCGAACGGCAGGTGCCTCACGCCCGACAACCCGCCCGAACGGAACAGGCTGTCCGCGGTCTCCTCGGCACGCCTGCCGTTGGACGTGCCCGTGAGCCGGTGCCCGATGTGAGCGGTGCTCCAGGTGAGCCATTCGTGACCCTTCGCTGTGCTTCGCGCCAGGCTGTCGAGCGCCTGGAACGTGGCCGATGTCACCTGGGAGTGAACACCATGCTGTGAAAAGATGAGCCACAATGCGACCATGCCGCGCAGGAGCGCTCTGCTACTTTGCTGGCGATGGTGCGG
The DNA here is from genome assembly GCA_044344815.1 of Flavobacteriales bacterium. Lineage (GTDB taxonomy): Bacteria > Bacteroidota > Bacteroidia > Flavobacteriales_F > PHOS-HE28 > PHOS-HE28. Next base: position 6,767 of record JBIJCH010000015.1, read on the forward strand.
TCCTTGCAGGGCGCTCACGGTCGGGATGGAGGTTCCACACATGGAAGGCTTTTCCAAAAGTACACGACGCACCGTCGGGCGCCTGCTTCTTCGTTCCCTCCTGCTTCTCCTGCTGCCCTGGACGCTGGCGGCCACCGACCCGCGTGAGGCCGAGAAGGACACGGTGGCGATCGTGCAGGCCAGCTACATCTACAACATCGCCAAGCTGGTGGACTGGAAGGACGCCGCCCTGAAGGACGGCAACTTCAAGATCGGGGTGATCGGCAGCACCAATCTCTATCAGGAGTTGATCAAGAAGTACGCGGCCAAGAGCATCGGGAAGCAGCCCATCGAGGTTTTGAAGCTGCCTCGTTCGGCCGACGTGGAGACGTGTCACATCCTGTTCGTGGGCCAGGCCGATCTGGAACTGATGCCGGCGCTCTACAAGCGGTTCAAGGGGCTGCCCACGCTGCTCGTCACCGAGTACCAGGGCGCTCTGGAGGATGGAAGCGTGGTGAACTTCGTGCGGGTGAAGAACACCCTCAAGTATGAGATCAGTCTGGTGAACGCCGAACAGCACAAGCTGGAGGTGGGAACCACCCTCATCAACCTGGCCCACAACGTGGCGAAATGACCATGGTCCGCCGCTTGACCCTCGCCTTCTGTGCCCTCTGCTGGGCCGCCATGGTCGTGGCCCAGGGCGACCTTCTGGTGAACGCCAACCGGAAATACCAGGAGGGGGACCTCGACGGAGCGCGCACCCTGCTGGACCAGGCCGTGACCGGCCCCGAGCTTGCCCGGGCGCCCGAGGCGTGGGTGCTGCGCGGGTTCGTGTACAAGGACCTGTACAAGCGCGCGCCGCTCGCTCCCGAGGCGGACAAGCTGCGAGAGGAGGCGCTGGCCAGTCTTTACCTCAGCACTGAGCTGGACACCGCCCGCGAGTTCCGGCAGAGCAGCATCCAGGCCTACGACTTTCTGGCCAAGACGCTCTACAACGATGCAGCCCGGTCCCTCAATGAACTGGACCACGAGAAGGCCCAGCAGCGCTATAGCAGCTACAAGGAGGCCGTGCTCCGGCTGGATCCCAAGCGGGACATGCGCGAGCGTGACATCGAGTTCCACAATGCCCTGGGCACCGTGTACACCAAGCGGTTCAATCAGGAGCGCGTGCGCCAGGAGTGGTTCGACCGGGCCGTGCTGACCTATGAGCATGTGCTGCAGCTGGATGCGGAGAACTACGGCGCGAACTACAACCTGGCCACCCTGTATTACAACCGTGGCGTGTACAACATCCAGCGCATCAGTTCGGAGAACGACATCCCCAGCCTGCAGCGCATCCAGGAGGTCAGCCGGGAATACTTCATGCAGGCGCTTCCCTACATGCTGAAGGCCTTCGAGATGAACCCGAAGCGCCGCGAGACGCTGCTCGGGCTGGAAGGCATTTACTACAGCCTGCAGGACGAGGCCAAGAGCGATCATTACCGCCAGCTTTACCAGGCGTTGGACGGTGGCGCGCCACCCGATCGTTGAAGGCCATGCGGTTCCGGATGACCATCGGCAGGAAGATCGGAATGGGCTTCGGCCTGTTCATCTTCTTCGCCATGCTCGTGGTGTTGCTCACCAACCGCACCCTCGAGCGCAGCCGGTCGATCAACGATCAGATCAATAACGTGTACGCCCCCAGCGTGGATGCCCTTGTGCAGCTGCGCAACGTGCTGGTGAACGCACACATGCTCATCAAGCACTGGGCGCAAGTGGAGAGCATACCCGATGCGCCCGAGAAGACGGCGCTGGTCGAGCTCACCACGCAGGACCTGCCGGTCATCATGGACCGGATCGACACGCTCTCGGCCCACTGGGGCAAGGAGGAGGTGGCGCTGCTGAACCGCACCGCGGCCGAGATGCAGGCCATGTTCGACATCCACGATCGGATCAAGGGGATGCTGCCGACGTTGGAGAGCTACCGCGACCCCCTCGTGTGGATGGAACGGAGCGACCTGTCCGAAGAGGGCGGGCCGCTCGACGAGCATACGAAGAAGGTGCTGAACGACCTGAACGTACTGCTCAAGCTTCAGGACTCGAAGCGGCAGCAGCTGAGCGGCAGCATGCTCCGCAGTTTCGATTCGCTCAAGTTCTTCGTGCTCTACCTGGGCACCGCCCTGCTCGTGGTGGGCACCGTCATCGCCTTCGTCATCATCCGGGGCATCGTGCGGCCTGTGCAGCGCCTGCGCAGTGTGCTGCTGAGCCTGGGCAGGGGTGTCTTCCCCCGCACACGCATCCCCGATCGCAATGACGAGATCGGGGAGATGGGCAAGGCCCTCGCCGGCCTGGTGGACGGCCTGAAGCGCACCACCGACTTCAGCCATGCTGTGGCCGCGGGCGACTTTGATGCGGCGTACAGGCCGTTGAGCGACGATGATGTGCTCGGCCATGCCCTGTTGAAGATGCGTGCCGAACTGGCCGAGCGTGAGCGGATCCTGGAACAGAAGGTGAACGAACGCACCGAGGAGGTCGTCCGCCAGAAGGAGGAGGTCGAGCGCCAGAGCCGCAAGGTCGTCGAGCTGTACAAGAACGTCACCGACAGCATCCGGTACGCGAAACGCCTGCAGGAGTCCATCCTGCCCCCGGAGACGCGCATCAAGGAACTGCTGCCCGAGAGCTTCGTGTTCTACAGGCCCAAGGACATCGTGAGCGGTGATTTCTATTGGTTCGACAAGGTGGGGGGGAAGGTGGTGTTCGCTGCGGTGGATTGCACCGGTCACGGGGTGCCGGGCGCCTTCATGAGCCTGGTGGGGCACAATGGGCTGAACCATGCCGTGCGTGAGAACCACATCGTGAAGCCCAGCGAGGTGCTGCAGGACCTCAATCGAAGGGCCTTCGAGGCGCTGCACAAGGACCGCGACCAGTTCGTGCGCGATGGCATGGACATGGCGCTCTGCACGCTGGACCCGGTCACGCTGGAACTGGAGTACGCGGGCGCCAACTGCCCCCTTTACCTCGTGCGGGAAGGGGAGGTTGTCCAATACACCCCCGACAAGATGCCCATCGGCGGCTTCGAGCTCCAGGGCCGGTCCTTCACGGACCACCGGATCCAGCTGCGGAGGGGCGATGTGGTGTACATCTTCTCCGACGGCTATGCCGACCAGTTCGGCGGGCCCAAGGGCAAGAAGTTCCTCTATCGCCGGTTCCGCGAGCTGCTCGTGGAGATCCATGGCCTGCCGATGGACCGGCAGAAGGCCATGCTCTTCGAGGCGCTCAACCGGTGGAAGGGCGCGCATGAGCAGGTGGATGACATCCTGGTGATCGGGATGCGCGCCTGATGCACCCACCAACGAACGAAGGGCCCGTGGTGGACGGACCCTTCGAGGGGAACAAGCGACGCCGCTGCTACGGTGTCCACACGGGATTGTTGCTCACGGTGTTGTTCAGGGGGTTCATGCACATCACCGGGACCATCGGCTCGTTGGTGATGATCTCCTGTTCGTTGGGGACCCCCAGCACGCCGAAGATGCTGTTCTGGAGCATGTTCACGATGGCGATCAGGTCGGCATCCACCTTCACGGCGTAGCGGATCACACCCTTCACGAAATCATCGCTGTCGGCATCGAGAATGGCCGACTCATGCTCGATCCCCCGCTCGTTCAGGTAGCTGTTCGCGAACTTCAGATGGTTCACGAGCTGGTTGTGCAGGAACTCATCGCTTTCCTTGGGCACCACCAGGTGCACCCGGCTCTTGAAGTACTGCGCCATGTCGGCCACCAGCGTGAGCTTGTGGCGCGTCTCCTTGTGCAGGTCCATGGGCACCACGATGTCGCGGTAGCCCTCCTCCTTGATGTTGCGCTCCTGCACCACGATGAAGGGCACGGAGCTGTTGGTTATCACCCGCAGCGCGCGGCTGCCGGTGATGAACTGCATGCCGCGCATGCCATGCGTACCCATGATGATGAGGCCAGCACCGATCTCGGCGGCCGCATCCCCGATGTCCTCGTACACGCTGCCCACGCGCACCATGGGTCGCACCATCACCGTGGTGCTGAACCGCTTCGCCCGGTCCACCTCCATCTCCAGCTTGGTCATGGCCTCATCGGTATGCGAGGCCTTGTCAACCACATGGAACAGCACCACCTCCGCACCGGTCCGCTCGGCCAGCTTCATGGCGTGGTTCATGGCACAATCGGCCACCTTCGTGAAGTCGGTGGGCACCAGGATGATCTTCGTCTTCGGTTCGCTCATGGCTCGGCCCGGTCTTCCTGTAAGGGCCGGCTAAGATAGCGGAAGGAGGTTGAGGCTAACCTCCCCTGGGGCCAATGGCTTATGAGCCTTCGGAGCCATACAGCAAACGACAGCAAACAACTGCAACCGCCTGTAAATGACAACTGGCCGGATCCCCCGGCGAGGCGATCGGTCCTTTGCGTCGGTCAACGGAAACGACCGAACGAAAAATACCAATGACGATGGAAACGATGAAGCGGAACAGTGTGCAGCTGATGGGGAACCTGGGCAAGGACCCGGAGGTGAGGGAGGTGAAGGGCGGGCGCAAGGTGGCCCGGTTCAGCATGGCCACCAATGACCGCTGGAAGGACGCCACGGGCAACTGGCAGGATGATGTGCAGTGGCACCCTATCGTGGCCTGGGGCAAGCTTGCCGACCGGGTCGCCGAGCAGCTGCAGAAGGGCACCCGTGTCACGGTGGCCGGCCGGCTGGTGCATCGCAGTTACGAGACCAAGGAAGGCCAGAAGCGGTATGTGACCGAGGTGGTGATGACGGACTTCCAGTTGGTGAGCACCGCGGTGGAAGAGGTGATGGGTTGAGGGACGGTCCACCCGGGAGCGCGGGGGCGACGGTGATCCGTCGCCCCCGCTTGTTCTCGGGCCTCACCGGTCCTTCACCACGCGGCACAGCCATCGGCCTGTGCGTGCGCGAAGGCCGTATGTACCGGGAGCCAATCCGGCAAGGCCCAGATCAGCGTTCCCCTGCGGACCAACGGACCAGGTGCGTACGCGGCGGCCCAAGGCATCCACCAGGTCGATCGTTCCCACATCGGGTGGTAGCCCTGCCACCAGAAGCCGGTCATGCGCAGGGTTCGGCCAGGCCCGCACAGGTCCGTCGGCCAAGGCCTCGCCCACACCGGTCACGTAGACCGAGACCGGCGTGCACACGGTGTTCACGCAGGTGTCCGGGTTCAGGGGCCCCCACAGCGTGATCGTCTCGCATACGTTGTAGACCCCGGAGCTGAGGTAGCTGTGATAGGCGACCTGGCCACTGCTGGTGTACCCGTCACCGAAATCCCAATCAACGGTGTAGTTCATCCCTGATGTGGTGGAGGTGTCCAGCACGCCAACCGTGTTGTCCATGGCGATGACCAGGAACCCCTGGTCCAGGAGCGTGCTGCAGGGTACACTGCCCGGGCCCAGGTACAGCCACTTGCATTCTGTCGCGAAGCACTCGTCATCGGGTTGAGCCGCCGCCACGGTGAGGCACACCTCGTAGGGACCGGTGCCGGCGAAGGTGTGCGACGGGTCGGGCGATGTGTCCGAGGTGCCATCCCCGAAGGTCCACTGGTAACCTGCGATCGGGCCGGTGAACGACGCCTGCTGGCCGAAGGAGACCATGTTCCCCGCGATCCCGGTGATGGTGAAATCGGCGACCAGGTCCGAACAGCTGCTATCGGCATAGATGCTGACGAGCTCGCAGGTGCTGGTGACACAGGGTTGGGCCTGTTGGTCGAGCGCGTCAACGGTGAGGCACACCGGATACTGCCCCGGCACATAGTACTGCTCTGTGAAGGACGGTAGCACGTTGGTGGACAGGGTGATGTTGAAGTAGGTCCAGGCGAGCCCTGTGATGGTCACGCTGCCCGTGTCAATGTCCGCGGTGAACGTGTAGGACATCAGTCCATTATCGGTCACGGAGAAATCCACCACCAGGGAGCTGTCGCAGGGGGGGCCGGAGGAGCGCAGGCCCAGGTCGAAGAGCTGGCCGTGGGCGCAGGGCGAAGCCAGGCCGGTGACAAGGAGAAGGAGGAGCAGGGGGCGCATCAGGGTCTACGGCTGAACGAGTACGAAAGTCGCATGCGGAGGCTGAACCGCTCGGGCAGGGACCACGGTTGGTCCGTTGTCCCGATGGCCGTGATCCCGCGCACGTAGCCCGGCGACAGCCAGATGCCCCAGCGCTCGGCGAGCAGGTAACCCACATCGCCGGCCACGGTGCCGGAGATCACCGGGGCATAGCGGGCATCGAAGGCCTCATCATCGATCGGCGCGCTTCGGGGACCCTCATCGACCGTGTTCACCAGGGTGTATCCGCGGCGCACCACGGTGACCTCACCCTGAACCCCCACACGCACACCGAAGGTCCAACGCTGAACCGGGGTGTGCCAGTAGGCTTCAACCGGCAGCAACAGGATGCCCAGGCTGTTGCTGCCTGAGACACGGGTCTCCACGCTGGTGCCATAGACCGTGGTGCTGGTCGAATTGACGAACACCTGGGTGTCGAGGGTCACCAGGTAGGACTCCTGCACGATGGAGTCGACGTTCAGCGCGTTCTCGATGTGGTTGAACTCATACCGGGAGCCCTCATACGCGGCCCCCACCGAAAGCCCCAGCCCGCTTCGCCACTGCCAGCCGAACAAGCCTCCACCGCTCCAGGTCGGGTGGGGTACCTCGATGGCGTTGAGCGCATCGACAAGGGTGTTGTCGGAGCCTTGCCAGGTGCGCGCCACATCATGGGTCCCCAGTTCGAGGGCCACCCACCGTTCCGCCTTGGGCAGGACGTATGGCTCTTGTTGTGCCGTGCGCAGGGTGCTGGACGGGATCCCTGCCAACATCGTCGGTGCGGGCCGCAGGGCGAGGCGGGATGGGGTCACGGTCCCGATCATGCCCGTAGCGGCAGCCTTGGTCCCCGAGGTCGGTTCGGGCGCAACGGCGGCGTTGTCCGCCGTACCCGCCGGGGTCATGCCGCTCGCAATGGTCGGGGCTTCATTCATGCGGGACCCTTTGCTTGCGGGCTGGTCGGGACGTGCGCGCAGGTGAAGGTCGGAGCCTTGGGCCTCCGTCGCGGCCGCATGGACTTGTGCGGGGTTGGATACGGTCGCCCGGCCTTGGTCTCCGGTCCCGGCCGTGACCAGGCCCTGTTGTGCATCGGGGCCACGCCCGGGACCTTCTTCCATGCGAAGGGTCGACGCGGGTGTGCTGTCCGATTTGGGCAGTGGATGCGTGACCAGGGAGGGGAATGTGTGGTCCTGATCGCGGTTGAGCCACCAGGCGCCCCCTGCACCGATCACCACGATCGCGGCCAGGGCCCAAGGCCACCAGGCGCGACGCCGCGACCGGCGCGCGCGGACGATGCCCTCCCACACCGCAGGCGGGGGTGGCACCTCCGCATTGTGCAGGGTGCGGTGGTACAGCTCGTCAATGGGATGCTTTTCGTTCATGTTCGTTCATCGTGTGTGCGCCCATGCGCTGCTGCAGCATGCGGCGGGCCTTGGCCAGCTGGCTGCGCGATGTGCTTTCCCCGCAGCCCAGCATGGCGGCGATCTCGGCGTGGTCGAAGCCTTCGATCGCGAACAGGTTGAAGACCATCCGGTAGCCATCGGGCAGGCCTTCGATCAGCTTCAACAGTTCGGCCTGGCCCAGGTTGTCGATGGCCAGCGGCTCCACGGGTCCTTCGGGCACTTGTTCCAGTCCGAACTTCTCGTTCTGGAACGCCTTGCGCCGGTAATGGTTGATGCAGGTGGTGACCATGATGCGCCGCACCCAGCCTTCAAGGCTTCCGTCCATCCGGAAGGAGCCGAGCTTGTCGAACACCCGGATGAAGCCCTCCTGCATGAGGTCCTGGGCCTCCAGCTGATGCCGGGCATAGCGCAGGCACACGGCGTACATGTGCCGGGCGTACCGCGAGTACAGGACCTCCTGGCACCGCCGGTCCTCGCGCCGGCAGCCCTCCACCAGCTCGCGTTCCGTGAGTTCGCGCAAATTGAAATGGACCGTTCCATGGGGAGGACGCATGGGACCGCGCTTTCCGCTGCCTGGCCTCCGCCATACCCTGAAAGATAATGGGTTCCCGGTGTGGGTGCGGCTTT
>JBIJCH010000114.1:0-6669 GCA_044344815.1 Flavobacteriales bacterium
CGCGACGGGCAGAAGCGGTACGTGACGGAGATCGTGCTGAGCGACTTCCAGTTGCTCACGCCGAAGGTGCAGCAGGCCGCGGCCTGATCGCAGCCCTGTCGTAGCGGTTCGGGGGGCCGGTGGGAGACCATCGGCCCCCTGTGCGTTCCGGCATCACCGCCGGAGCCACGGGCCGAACCACTGCTGCAGGCGGGGCAACAGCACGAACACCATGAGCGGCACCAGGATGGCGGTCATCACCAGGGTGCGCAGGGGGATCGGCAACAAGGCCAGGTAAGGCCCGAACAAGAGCATCAGCAGGGTGATCGATGGATAGATGGCCAGCCAGATGAGCAGGGCCGTCTTCCAGCGGGGAGGGGCTTTCATGGATGCCACAAAGGTGGGTGCGATGTTTGGCGGTTTTTCCCGATCCACCTACTTTTGCGGTCCCTTAACGGGGAACCTTCCCTGGTAGCTCAGCTGGTTAGAGCACCTGACTGTTAATCAGGGGGTCACTGGTTCAAGTCCAGTCCGGGGAGCGAAGAGGCCTCAGCCAAGAGCTGGGGCCTTTTTCGTTGCGGGCCCCGGCGATCGCCCATCTTTGCGGCCATTCCCCGGCAACCATGCAGCTCGTCACCGTTGGCACCGTCGCGTTCGACCGCATCGAGACCCCGTTCGGCAAGGCCGACAAGGTCGTAGGCGGCGCCGCCACCTACATATCCCTCGCCAGTTCGTTCTTCCTGGACAAGCTCGGTCTGGTGAGCGTGGTGGGCGACGATTTCCCGAAGGACATGATGGACCTGCTGCGCGGCCGGGGCGTGGACCTTGCGGGCCTGGAGGTGCTGCAGGGCAAGGAGAGCTTCTTCTGGGCGGGGCGCTACCACTACGACATGAACTCGCGCGACACCCTGGAGACGCGCCTGAACGTGCTGCTGGACCTGGACCCCAAGCTGCCGGAGCATTTCAAGGCCGCGCCCTACGTGATGCTCGGCAACCTCGACCCCAAGGTGCAGGCCAAGGTGCTCGATCAGGTTACCGACCCCGCGCTGGTGGTGATGGACACCATGAACTTCTGGATGGACAGCGCGCTGGAGGACCTGAAGAAGGTGATCGCCCGCGTGGACATCCTGTGCGTGAACGATGCCGAAGCGCGCCAGTTGAGCGGTGAGCACAGCCTGGTGAAGGCCGCCAACAAGATCCTGGCGATGGGCCCCAAGTACCTGGTGGTGAAGAAGGGCGAGCATGGCGCGTTGCTCTTCAGCGAGGACCGCGTGTTCTTCGCGCCCGCCCTGCCGCTGGAGGACATCATCGACCCCACAGGCGCCGGCGACACCTTCGCCGGCGGCTTCATCGGCTACCTGGCCCGCACGCAGGACCACAGCTTCGACAACCTCAAGCGCGCCATCATCGTGGGCTCCGCGCTGGCCAGCTTCTGCTGCGAGAAGTTCGGGGTGGAGCGGTTGCTGCAGATCACGCGTGAGGACATCGATCACCGCGTGCAGCAGTTCATCGACCTGGTTGACTTCGATATCGAGCTGGTGGAGGACTGAGCCTTAGAAGCTCACCAGCAGATGGCCCTTCTCCACGGCCGTCCTCTCCTGCGCGTGGATCCTGCTCACGGTGGCGTCGCCGGGGCTCTTGATCACGTTCTCCATCTTCATGGCCTCCAGGATGAGGAGGGGGTCGTTCTTCTTGACCATGTCGCCCTCCTTCACCAACAGTTTCAGCACCAGGCCGGGCATGGGTGCCTTGATCTCCTTCACGGCCGCGCCGCGCGCCTTGTCGAGGCCCAGGGTGTTCATCAGGCGGCTCTGCTCATCCTGCAACTGCACGGTGTAGGTGTGCGCGCCGACCCGCAGGCGCACCGTGTTGGTCTCGCGGTCCTCCTTGAGCACCAGCACGCGGAAGCTGCGGCCGTTGTGCACCAGGCTGTACTGGCCGGGACCCGTGCGCACCAGGTTGGGCCTCGCACCGCCGGGCAGGGTCCATGGGGCGGAAGGGGAGGAGCGCTCCAGCACCAGCGGCTCGGCGCCGGCGTTGACGGTGGTGTACAGCTTGGCCATGGGGGTGTGAAATTACCAAGTCGGGGTCGTGGGAACTGAAAAGGCGCGAACAAGGCGTCCGTGCCGATCACTCGAACAGCTCCCCCTCGCCCTCCTGCTCGTACACCTCGTCCACGGCCAGGTCCTTCTGCTCGCGTGCGGCCACGGCCAGGCGGTCGCACAGCTCGTTCTGCGGGTGCCCGTTGTGCCCGCGGATCCAGTGGAAGCGCACGCGGTGCTGGCGGTAGATGCGCAGGAAGCGTTGCCACAGGTCGGGGTTCTTCTTCTTCTTGAAGCCGGTCCTCTCCCAGTTGAACACCCAGCCCTTCTCCACGCTGTCCACCACGTACTTGCTGTCGCTCACGATGGTGACCTCGTGCCCGGTGCCCTTGAGCGATTCGAGCGCCACGATGGCCGCCAGCAGTTCCATGCGGTTGTTGGTGGTGCGGCGGTAGCCCCCCCACAGTTCCTTGCGGTGCGGGCCGGCCTCGAGCACCACGCCATAGCCTCCCGGACCCGGGTTGCCGCTGGCGGCGCCGTCGGTGTAGGCGGTGATCTTCATGGGTGCCAAAGAAAGCACGTCACCCCTTCGGGAACAGGTAGGTGATGTTGCCCGCGAACAGCTTGATGCTGATGGCGAGCAGGATGATGCCGAAGGCTTTGCGGATGACGATGAGGCCCACGCGGCCCAACGCGCGTTCGATGCGGGTGGTGAGGAAGAGCACCAGCAGCACGGGGATCATGTTGAGCACGATGGCCGCCAGGATGTTGATGGTCTCGAACTCGGCGCGCAGCGACAGGATGGTGGTGATGGTGCCGGCCCCGGCGATCACCGGGAAGGCCAGGGGCACGACGCTGTACACCTTGGGATCGTCGCTGGGCAGTCCTGGCGCCGAGGTGTCCTCCTTGAAGAGGCGGATGCCCAGGGTCATCTCCAAGGCGATGAAGAAGAGCACGAACGAGCCGGCCACCGCGAACGACCGCACGTCGACCCCCACCACACCGAGGATCTTCTCGCCCACGAACAGGAAGGCGACCATGATGCCCAGGCTCACGAGCGCAGCACGCAACGGGTAGATCCGGCCGGCCTTCTTGCGCACCTCCAGGACCAGGGGGATCCCGCCGATCACATCGATCACGGCGAAGAGGATCAGGAAGGCTTTGCCGGTGTGTGCGAGATCGAAGTGCATGTGGGTGAGCAGCGAGTGGTGAGTAACGAGTGGCGAGCGGCCCGATGGGCATCCACTCGCCTCTCGCTACTCGCCGCTCATGGTTTCATCATTGCGTTCACGAGCTTCTCCACCACAAGCGGATAATGCGCGTGCTCCAAGGCGTGGATCCGCGCGGCCAGGGTGTCCGGGGTGTCGTCGGGAAGTACGGGGCAGGTGGCCTGGAAGAGGTGCTCGCCCTCGTCGTACCGGTCGTTCACGTAGTGGACGGTGATGCCGCTCTCGCGCTCCTTGGCCGCGATCACGGCTTCGTGCACGTGGTGTCCGAACATGCCCTTGCCGCCGTATTTCGGCAACAGGGCGGGGTGGATGTTGACGATGCGCTGCGGAAAGGCCTTCACAAGGTCGGCGGGGATCAGGCGCAGGAAGCCGGCCAGCACCACCAGGTCGATGCGCTGACCCACAAGTTCGTGCAGAACGGTGCCGTCCTTGAGCCGGGCTCCGTTGAACAGGTAGCTGGGCACGCCCAGGTCCCACGCTCGCGCGAGCACGCCGGCCTGCGGCTGGTCGCAGCCCACGAGCACCACCCGCGCCTGGGGGTGCTGCGCGAAATGTTCGATCAGCTTCCGGGCGTTGGAGCCCGAGCCCGAGGCGAGCACGGCGATGCGGATCATGCATGGTTCGCCGGAGCGAAGGGCGCAGGCGAAGCGCGAAGGTCGGTACGCGCCGCCGCTTCCCACCATGCCCCGTTGGAAGAGCGCCGATGGGGGCGGCATGGCGGCATGGTGCATCCGTTTTCTTCGTGGCTCCGTACAACGCCGCTCCTTCGCGCCGCCCGCATGCAGATCTCCATCATCACGGCCAGCTACAACATGCTCCCCTACCTCAAGCGGTGCCGCGCCTCCGTGGCCGACCAAGGGGGGGTGGAGGTGGAGCACATCGTGGCCGACGGGGCCAGCAGCGATGGCACATCGGAGTGGCTGGCCACCGTGGCCCAACGCGTGGAGCCCCAGCGGCCGGAGCCCATGCCCGGTTCCTCGTTCCGGTACTTCAGCGGCAAGGACGCCGGCATGTATGACGCCCTCAACAAGGGCTTCGATACGGCCAGCGGTGAGGTGGTGGCCTGGCTCAACTGCGACGAGCAATACCTGGAAGGCACCTTGGCCCGGGTGAAGGAGGTCTTCGAGGCTGACCCCAAGCTGGATGTGCTATTCGGCGGCGCGCTGCTCGTACGGCCCGACGGCAGCCTGCTCGCCGCCCGCAAGCCGTATCCGGCCCGTCATGCCTTCATCGCCACGGCGCACCTGTACAACCTCAGCTGTGGCATGTTCTTCCGACGCCGCATCTGGCAGGGCGACCTGCGCTTCGACACGCGCTTCCGCAACCTGGGCGACCACGACCTGGTGCTGCGGATGCTGAAGAAGGGCCTGCGCACCCGCACACTGCCCGTTCCGCTGAGCGCGTTCGCGTTCACCGGCGGCAACCTCAGCTGGAGCGAGGGGGCCCGGCGTGAGGCCGTGCAGCTGCGCAACGAGGCCCCCGCGTGGATGCGCGCCCTGCGCATGCCGCTCAACGCCCTGCGGGCGACCGAGAAGCTTGTGAACGGCGCCTACTGGCATGGCCCGGTGGATTACGCCCTGTACGAGGGGGATGCGGCGGGCCCCCGCCGCCGCTTCCACGTGGACAAGGTCCCCACGAAATGGCCGGACGAGAAATGAAGCGGCACCGTGTGCTGATCGACCTGGTGCCCATCCGCCCCGGGAAGGGCGGGTCGGGCAGTGGCATCTGGACGCATGCCAGGCACCTGGTGCTCGAGCTCGACCGGCTGGACGAGCCCGGCATCGCGGTGCACTGCCTGGTGAACCCTGATCAGGAGCCCTTTTTCAAGGACCTCGAACGCGTTACCCTGCACCGGTTCCCCGACCTGGGGGGGAGCACCCTGCTGCGGCTCCTGTGGATCCATGTGGTGTTGCCGGTCCTGTGCCTGGCGTACCGCGCCCGCGCCCTGCACAAGCTGGCCACCGAAACGCCTTTCCTCCTGCCGGTGCGCCGCATCACCACCGTGCACGACTTCTACAACGAGTTCATGCATGAGCGTGAGGGCCTTCCGCTGGGCCTGGCGGGGCGCTACTTCAGCTGGATCAGCCGGGTGTGCTTCGCGAAGAGCCGGGCGGTGATCACCGTGAGCGCGGCCATCCGCGAGGAGGCCGTGCAGCGCTTCCCGGCCGGCAGGGCCGAGGTGATCGCCATCCATAACGGGGTGGACCTGCCCAAGGCCCTGGAGCCCCTGCCGGCCGACGACAGGCCGTTCACCATCCTGTACGTGGCCAAGTTCATGCCCTACAAGGGTCAGAAACGAGCGGTGGACGCCTTCGAACACCTGTTGAACGAGCACCCCGGGCTCCGAGGCAAGGTGCGGTTGGTGATGCACGGCTTCAACAACGACCACACCTATTTCCATGCGTTGCAGGAGCGGATCCAGCAGGGCGTGCTGAAAGGGGCGGTGGAGATACGGCCTTATGGCCAGGCCAGGACGGTGGCCGACATCTACCGTGGTGCCGACCTGTTCCTCTTCCTCACGCGCTACGAGGGTTTCGGCCTGCCGGTGGTGGAGGCCCAGGCCATGGACATACCGGTGGTGTGCACGGACATCCCCGTGCTGCGGGAGGTGGGCGGTGAGGGGGCCTGCTACGTGGACCGGGAGGATCCCGCCGCCGTGGCATCCCAACTCCACCGGTCGGTCACCGACCCGCAGGCGCGCCAGCAGCTCGTGATGGCCGGCCAGCGGAACCGCACGCGGTTCGGGTGGGACCGCATGGCCGCCGAGACCATGGCCGTGTACCGGCGCACCTGTGCCTGACGCCGGCCCCCATCTTTGAGGGCATGAGCACGGCCCTCCCTTTCATCCCCTATGCGCCCGAACGGTACGATGAGGCGCTGATGATGCAGTGCGCCACCTCCTTCCGCGAGCTCATGGAGCGGCGGCGCAGTGTGCGCTTCTTCAGCGACAGGCCCGTGCCGCAAGCCTTGATGGAGGAGCTGGTGCGGAACGCCGGCACGGCCCCCAGCGGCGCCAACAAGCAGCCGTGGACCTTCTGCCTGGTGGGCGATCCCGGATTGAAGCGCCGGATCAGGGAGGAGGCCGAGCGCGAGGAGCATGCCTCCTATCACGGTCGCATGCCGCCCGACCGGCTCGCCGACCTGGCCCCCTTGGGCACCGACTGGCGCAAGCCCTTCCTGGAGGTGGCGCCCTGGTTGGTGGTGGTGTTCAAGCAGGTGCACGGCCACAGGCCCGATGGCACCAAGGCCAAGCACTATTACGTCGAGGAGAGCGTGGGCATCGCCTGTGGCCTGCTGATCGCGGCGATCCACCAGGCCGGGCTGTCGACCCTCACCCACACACCCAGCCCCATGACCTTCCTGCAGCACCTGCTGGGCCGCCCGGCGAACGAACGGGCCTTCCTGCTGCTGCCCGTGGT
>JBIJCH010000239.1:0-4441 GCA_044344815.1 Flavobacteriales bacterium
GATTTCGATGCGGCGAACGTGCAACCCGATGAGAAGCTCGACATTCTGACACGGACGGCGCGCATCCGTCAGCTGCCCAGTGGCACCTATGAGGCGCCCATCACCGATCAGGACAAGATCGTGGTGGTTCGCACCGATGGACGGTTGAACTGGCGGGATGCTACAACCTTGGGGAATGCCTGTGCCTCCGGCTGGTCCTTGACGGGTACGACCGCGGCCACGGCGTACAATGGCAATCCATGTCCGCCGCAGTCCATCGACCTGGTGGGTATCGGCACGAACACGCCCATCGCCAAGTTGCATGTGGAGAAGACGCTTCCCGGTGGGGGGGCTGAAGCTGCGATCTATGCGCGGCAAGGAGTTGGCGCGGCGAACGCCTATGGAGCGGATGTGATCGCCGGTGGTGCGTCGGGCTCGAATTTCGGCGTACGAGGCACCGCTGTGAACGGCGCCCGCAACTACGGATTGTATGGAAGCGCCACCTTGGTCGCGAACACCAACTACGGCGTGCAGGGTGATGCGTCGAACGCCAGTGGTAACATTGGTGTCCTCGGCAATGCCATCGGTGGTGCAACGACCATCGGTGTTCGTGCCTCGGCCTCGGGTGGGTCAGGCACCAATACGGGGATCCATGCGAGCGCATCCGGCGCGAATGCACTTGCCGGTTTGTTCGATGGGGATGTGGTGATCAACGGCGGTGACCTTACCGTGAACGGGATCTTCTATCCGTCGGATGCTGCGTTCAAGACCAATGTGGCACCCATCCCAAGCACCGCTGCGACCCAGCTTATGCAGCTTGATGCGCTTAGTTATCAGTATCTGCCCAGCGCGGCTCCGCAAGCCGACCTGCCCAGCGGTGATCAGACAGGGTTCATGGCCCAACAGGTAGAGCAGCTCTTCCCCCAGTTGGTGCGTGATTTCCAATTCCCTGCGGTGTTTGATTCATCCGGTGCGATCATTCACCCTGCCGTGCCCGTCAAGGCGATCAACTACACGGGAATGATCCCGTATCTGGTCGCAGCCCTGCAAGAACAGAACACTCGCATCGACCAACTTCAACAACAGCTGGACCAGTGCTGCAATGCCGGCGGCGGCATCGGCGTGGATCGTTCCATGGATGCGGGAACGGTCGGTACGGGCCTGGGCCGCGAGACGGACCTGCGCATCATTCCCAACCCCGTTGCCCCCAGCACGCAGCTGCGCTACACGGTGGCCACCGAGGGCCGAGTGCGCCTGGAGGTGAGCGATGCCATGGGCCGCATGGTGGAGGTGTTGGAGGAAGGCCAGCGCACGGCCGGCGAGTTCATTTACCAGTGGAACACCTCGCGGCTTGCCCCCGGCACCTACTACTGCACCTTGCTGGTGAACGACGAGCCCTTGGTGAAGCGGGCGGTGAAGCTGAACGACCGGTAGGCGCACCCCTTATGCATCTGTCCCGCTGAGCTTGCCGAAGAGCCGGTACTACGGCTCCTCCGGATAGCCGGAACGCCCGGAGCTTCTTGCTTGCTCTTCGGCGGGCTCAGCGGGACATTCGTTCTGATACTTGGCAAGGCGAACGGCTCCACCGGGGGCCGTTCGAGCATCGTTCCAGGCGAGCGATCGATCGCGACCAAACGTTCCCAACGAACCCGCCTTCGCGATGCTTCGGGCGCCTGCATCGCCTTCGCGAAGCCGCTTCGGCGGAGCAAGGCGCCAGAGCGCTTCGGCGGCGGCGCGCAGGGCGATGCAACGGACAACGAACAACGAACAACGAAAACCGGCTACTTCCGCACCATCCCCACCACCAGGTAGCCCATCACCGCGCCGTAGAGCCCGCTGCGCCACCACACGCTGGTGATCGCGCAGCCGTTGCTGCAGCCGAACCAATGCCAGTACGCCACGCCGAGCGCGCCACCGATGGCCATGGCGCCGATGGTGATCCACAGGTTCCGCATGGGGCAAAGGTGGGGCGGCGCGCTGGCGAACAACGGTGACGCGGGTCACGTTCCCTTGCACACCGGGGATCCCCGGTACCTTCGCACCATGGCGCCCGCCCCCCACCTGCCCACCCGCCCCTTCGCGGGCTGGGGCCTCGGCATCGACCGGCCCCTGCTGATCGCGGGTCCGTGCAGTGCGGAGAGCCGCGAGCAGGTGCTGGACACGGCCCGGGGCATCCGCACCCACGCGCCCGGTGTGCGCGTGCTGCGCGCCGGCATCTGGAAGCCGCGCACCCGTCCGGAGAGCTTCGAGGGCCTGGGCGAGCCCGCGCTGGAATGGCTGCAGGAGGCGAAGGCCGCCACCGGACTGCTCACCTTCACCGAGGTGGCCACCGCCGAGCACGTGGAGGCCTGCTTGAAGGCCGGCGTGGACATGCTGTGGATCGGGGCGCGCACCACGCCCAACCCCTTCAGCGTGCAGGAGATCGCCGACGCCCTGAGGGGGGTGGACATCCCCGTGTTCGTGAAGAACCCCATCAACCCCGACCTGCAGCTGTGGGTGGGGGCGCTGGAGCGCCTGGCGCGCGCGGGCATCACCCGCCTGGCCGCCATCCACCGGGGCTTCAGCTGGTTCGAGCGCACGCCCTACCGCAACAGCCCCATGTGGGAGTTCCCCATCCGCCTGAAGGCCGCCTTCCCCGGGCTGGAGCTGGTGTGCGACCCCAGTCACGTGGCCGGCACGCGCGCCCGGGTCGCCGAGGTGGCGCAGCAGGCGCTTGACCTCAACTTCAGCGGCCTGATGGTGGAGACCCACCGCGATCCGGCCCACGCTCTGAGCGATGCCGAGCAGCAGCTGGACCCCGCCGGTCTGGGCGTGCTGCTCGAGAGCCTCATCTTCCGGCAGGCCAGCCCCGATGCCATCGCCGGCGACCGGCTGCAGCAGCTGCGCGACATGATCGACCAGCTCGACGAGGAGATCGCGCAGAAGCTGGGCGCCCGCATGGACATCGCCGAGCGCATCGGCGAGCACAAGCAGGAGCACAACGTGGCCATTCTGCAGCCCGAGCGCTGGGAGCGCATCCTGCGCCGGCAGCTGCGCCTGGGAACGGAGCTGGGCCTCGACCCCGCCTTCATCGAGGCCTTCATGAACGCCATCCACCAGGAGAGCATCCGCCGGCAGAGCAGTGTGTGGAGCGCCACCCCCGAGGCCGATGGCGAGGGCCGCTCAGGAACGCAAGGGTAGGCCGCGGGCCGGTTGGCCCCGAGCGGGGGGGATGACCTACTTTCGGGGCCACCTGCTCCGGAACCTGCAGCCCTCCAACCCGAACAGAACATGCTGAAACGTTACGCGCTCGGGGCCTTGTCCCTGGCCACCGCCGTGCTGTCCGCGGCACAGACCTTCACCAACGCCACCGCCTCACTGCCCGTGACCACCGCCAGCGGTGGCTGCGTGGGCGTGACCGACATGGACGGCGATGGGCTCGATGACATCGCCACCCTCGATGGCAGCGACCGTTTCCGCGTGTTCTACCAGAACCCGGACGGGTCCTACGCGGCCTTCGATTACGGCACGGTGAGCAATGAGGCCCAGTGGGGCTTCGCCCTGGGCGACATCGACAACAACGGCCACAAGGACCTGATCAGCGGCGGCAGCTACGATGGGGTGCACTACCTGAGCATCACCAGCCGCGGGGTGTCCACCCTTGCCTCGCTGAACAACGGCAGCCTCTTCACCCAGTGCGTGAACATGGCCGACGTCAACAACGACGGCCATGCCGACTACTTCGCCTGCCACGACGATGGTGCGCCGCGCATCTGGCTGAACGACGGCAGCGGCAACCTCGCCTACGACGTCACCGGGTTCGACTTCATGACCAACCCGGCCACCGACATGAGCGGGAACTACGGCAGCGTGTGGACCGACTTCGACAACGACGGCGACATCGACCTGTACATCGCCAAGTGCCGCCAGGGCGTGAACAGCCAGGCCGATCCCCGGCGCTGGGACCGCCTCTTCGTGAACGACGGCAACGGCAACTACACCGACCAGGCCGCGGCCTACGGCGTGGAGAACCGCTGGCAGACCTGGAGCGTGGACTTCGGTGACGTGGACAACGACGGCGACCTGGACCTGGTGGCCACCAACCACGACAACACGATCCAGCTGTTCGAGAACGACGGCACGGGCCACTACACCGAGGTGACCGCCGGCAGCGGGCTGGAGGAGCTCGGCTTCTTCCTGCAGAGCCACTTCGAGGACTTCGACAACGACGGCTTCCTGGACCTGCTGGTCGCGGGCGGCGTGAGCTTCTACTTCCAGGGCAACGGCGACCTCACGTTCACGGAGGTCACCGGCCTGTTGCCCGCGGCCAAGGTGCTGCACAGCTTCGGCATCGGCGACCTGAACAACGACGGCTTCCGTGACATCTTCGCCAGCTACGGCGACGGCTACGTGACGCCCGACCCCCAGTTCCCCGACCGCCTGTGGCTGAACACGCCCAACGCCAACCACTGGCTCGACGTGA
>JBIJCH010000229.1:0-4578 GCA_044344815.1 Flavobacteriales bacterium
AAGGCGAGGAAGGCCAGCGTGAAGCTGCGCTCCTGACCCGGTGGCATGGTGAAGTAGGCGTAGATCACATACAGGCCGCACAGCGTCCACGCCGCCACCCAGGCCAGCAACAAGGCCTCCTGGCCGCGCGACAGCCGGGGGCTGATCACCACGGAGGTGACCCCGTCCTTGCGGTGCACGCTCACCCGTTCGCTCAGGAAATCCATCAGGCCTTGATCGCTTCGCGGACCCGGGCGTACAGTTCCTCGTACCGGGGCAGCACGGTGTTCACGTCGAAGCGCTGGGCCTGCTCCCAGGCGCCCTGGCGGAAACGCGCGATGCTGGCCTCGTCCTTGAGGATCTCGAGCGCGTTGGCGGCCATGGCATCGGTGTCGCCCACCGGGCTCAGCAGGCCACTAACCCCGTGGATGTTCACCTCGGGGGTGCCTCCGGTGTCGGTGCTCACCACGGGCACGCTGCAGGCCATCGCCTCCAACGCGGCCAGGCCGAAGCTCTCGCTCTCGGAGGTGAGCACGAAGAGGTCGCAGCTGCTGAGCACGTCCTCGGGCCGCGTGATCTTGCCCAGGAAGAGGATGTCGTTGCAGGTCTTCAACTGGCGGCACAGGTTCTCCACGCGTTGCCGCTCGGGACCGTCGCCGATCATCAGCAGACGCGCCGGCATGTGCTCACGCACCTTGCGGAACACGTGCACCACGTCCTCCACGCGCTTCACCGGACGGAAGTTGGAGATGTGCACCAGCAGCTTCTCCCCGTTGGGGGCGTACCGCTGCCGCAGGACGGGGTCGGGCACGCGCTGGTACTGGTCCACGCACACGAAGTTGGGGATCACGTCGATGTCGCGCTTCACGGGGAAGTGCGCGTAGGTGTCGCGCTTGAGGCTCTCGGACACGGCGGTGACGCCGTTGCTGCGCTCGATGCTGAAGGTGATCACCGGCTCGAAGCTGGGGTCGCGGCCCACCAGCGTGATGTCGGTGCCGTGCAGCGTGGTGATGAAGGGGATGTTGAGCCCGCGCGACACGAGGATGCGCTGCGCCATCCAGGCCGCGCTGGCGTGCGGGATGGCGTAGTGCACGTGGATGAGGTCCAGGCCCTCGTGCTCCGCCACGTCCACCAGCTTGCTCGTGAGCACCAGCTCGTACGGCGGGTAATCGAAGAGCGGGTAGTCGCTCACGCGCACCTCGTGATAGAACACGCGGCCCTCCACATCGCGCAGGCGCACCGGGCGGTCGTAGGTGATGAAGTGCACCGTGTGCCCCTTCCGGGCCAGGGCGATGCCCAGTTCGGTGGCCACGACGCCGGAGCCGCCGAAGGTGGGGTAACAGACGATGCCGATGCGCATGGACGGGGTGCAAAGGTGCGAACGCCGGGGCGCACGCCGATGTTCAGGGGGCCTGGGCCTCGGCCAGCTTGAAGCAGTCGCAGCCGAGGGCCTCGTCCACGAACGTCTTCAGCACGCGCATCTCCTCATGGGCCCGCTGATGGCCGGTGCGGGCCAGCACCACCATCACCACCACGCCCGCCGCCGCCAACGGCAGCGCCCAGAAGCCCCAGGCGGTGTCGCCCACGGTCCACTGCGACAGCCCGAGCGTGATGCCCGTGAGCCCCAGGAGCGTGAGCACCAGGTAACCGGCGGCGAACAGCATCCAGATGCCCGGCGAAGGGCCGATGAGGCAGCGGATGAGCGTGTTCCCGTTCGGCAGGTCCTCGAAATTGATGTCCATCTGCGGGGTCCAGGCCTCGGTGCTCTTCGACGGGAAGCTGATGGTGAGGTGGTAATGGGCGTTCTTCACCCACAGGCCCTGAGGGTTCTGGTCCTTCACCCGCTGCTGGATGCGCCGGGCCACCTCGTCGGGCCGCAGGGGGCTCTCGAATCGGAAGCGCGGGCGGAACTCCAGCATGCTCATGGTCACCAAGCTACATAACCTGTTCATCCCTGCGAAACCTTGCCCGACCTCCCGGCGTTCACCATGTTGTTCAGGTCCGCACGATCACGGACCTTTGCATTGTCCTTTCCAACGATGCCCCATTCCCAGGCCCCACCCCTGCTCGTGACCTTTGCGTCGCAGCACGACCCGCGTGATGTACGGGAATGGTCGGGGTCCATCTACCATGTGATGCGCGCCCTGCGCCGGCAGAACGTGCATCTGGACATGCTCGGCAACCTGGAACGGCACCGGGTGCTGCTCCACGCCGTGCTCAACCGCATGCTGGGTGCCGCCCAAGGCGGTCATAACCCGCTCACGGACGCCTCCCGCAGCCCGGCCATGGCCCGGCGGTTCGCCCGGCGCATCGAGGGACACCTGGAGCGCATTCGCCCCGATGTGCTCTTCTCCCCAAGCAGCATCCCCATCGCCCTGGTGCGCACCGAGGTGCCCAAGGTGTTCTACACCGATGCGACATTCGCCGGCCTCATCGACACCTATTCGGACGGGCGCCGGTTCCCTGCGGGCTACCTCGAGGCGGGCCACGCCCTGGAGGCGGAGGCCATACGCTCCTGCGACCTGGTGATCTACGCCTCGGAATGGGCGGCCCGCTCGGCGATCGAGGACTATGGCGCCGACCCGGCCAAGGTGAAGGTGGTTCCCTTCGGGGCCAACCTCGACATCGAGCCCGACCTGGCCATGGTGGAGGACGACATCGCCCGCAGGCCGCAGCACCGGCTGGAGCTGCTCTTCCTGGGCGTGGCCTGGGAACGAAAGGGCGGACCCAAGGCGCTGGAGGTGGCGCGCCTGCTCCATGCACGAGGCATCGACGTGAGGCTGCGCATCGTTGGCTGCGACCCCGGGGTGAAGGAACCTCCCTCCTTCGTGGAGGTCATCCCCTTCATCGCGAAGACCACCAACGCCGGTCAGCAGGCGCTCTACGAGATCATCCGCACCTCGCACTTCCTGGTGCTCCCCACCATCGCCGAGTGCTTCGGCATCGTGTTCGCCGAGGCCTCGGCCTTTGGCGTGCCCAGCATCACCCACTCCGTGGGCGGGGTCCCCACGGCGGTGCAGGAGGGCCGCAATGGCCACCTCTTCGACCGGCACGCCCCTGCGGAGGAACTGGCCGCGCGCATCGCCGCGCTCTTCGCCGACCGCAAGGCCTACGAGGCGCTCGCCCGCTCCTCGTTCCACGCTTACAGGGAGCGACTGAACTGGAACGTGAACGGGGCGCTGCTGTCGACCCACCTGCGGTCGCTGAAGCGTGGCTCCCTGGTACCCCTGCACGGGGCCATGCACGTGGAGGCCATGTCGGTGCCTCGAACGGCCTGATCCGTCCATCGGCCGGATCGGCGATCTTCGCCGCACATGCGCTGGTTGATCAAGAACGCCCGGGGCCTGGTGGGCGCCCACCCCGCCGGCGTGCACCGGGTGGCCGGGAAGGCCATGGCCGAACTGCCGGTGATCGGCGACGGCTGGATGCTCGTGGAGAACGGCACCATCACCGCGCTCGGCGGCATGGACAGCTGGCCGGGCATCACCGATTGGAACGGGCTGGAGGTGATCGACGCCACCGACCGGTACGTGCTGCCCGGCTGGTGCGACCCGCACACCCACACCGTGTTCGCCGCCCCACGCGAGGAGGAGTTCGTGGACCGGATCAAGGGGCTCAGCTACCAGGAGATCGCGGCCCGCGGCGGCGGCATCCTCAACAGCGCCCGGAAGCTCCGCGCCATGGACGAGGACGCCCTGTTCAGCGCGGCGGCCGTACGGTTGCAGGGCATGATGCGCCAGGGCACCGTGGCCGTGGAGATCAAGAGCGGCTACGGCCTTGATGCGGCCAGCGAATTGAAGATGCTGCGCGTGGTGAAGCGGCTGAAGGAGGCCCTCCCCCTGCGGATCAAGGCCACCCTGCTCGCCGCGCACGCCCTGCCGCCCGAGTTCGCGAACGACCGCGCGGGCTACGTGCGCATGATCACCGACGAGCTGATCCCCGCCGTGGCCGCCGAAGGGCTGGCCGATTTCGTGGACGTGTTCTGCGAGACCAACTACTTCACGGTCGCCGAGCTGGAGCAAGTGCTGGAGGCCGGCGCGCTCCACGGGCTTCCGGGCAAGGTGCACGTGAACCAGTTCACCAGCATCGGTGGCATCCAGGCGGCGGTGCGTCACCGGGCCTTGAGCGTGGACCACCTGGAGGTGATGGAGGAGGCCGAACTCGACGCGCTCACCGGCACGGGCACCATCCCCACGCTGCTGCCCTCCTGCTCCTTCTTCCTGCGCATCCCCTACGCCCCGGCCCGCGCCCTCATCGACCGGGGCCTGGCCGTGGCGCTCGCCACCGACCACAACCCCGGCAGCACGCCCAGCGGCAACATGAACCTGGTGCTCTCCCTCGCCTGCATCCAGCTGCGCATGCTCCCCGAGGAGGCCTTTCACGCCGCCACACTGAACGCTGCGGCCGCCATGGGTGTTGAAGAGGAGCTGGGCAGCCTCACCGTGGGCAAACGCGCCAGCTTCATCATCACCCGGCCCGTGCCCTCGCTCGCCTACCTGCCCTATGCGTTCGGCACCGACCACATCGACACCGTGATCATTGATGGACGACCTGTCCGCTCCGGGGAAGTCCTCGCCTGAGGCACCGCCGCCCTTCCGG
>JBIJCH010000125.1:0-6443 GCA_044344815.1 Flavobacteriales bacterium
CGATGGCCGAGCGGCATCCATTGAAGCGCGTGGGCACGGCGGACGACATCGCCGCGATGGCGGCCTTCCTCCTGGGGCCCGATGCCCGCTGGATCACCGGCCAGGTGGTGGGCGTGGACGGCGGCATGAGCCGCCTGCGCTGAGCTATTCCGGGTGGTCCCGGCCGAAGGCCTTGCCGGCCATGCGCAGTTGCTCCTCCTCGGCGGACAGCACCTTCTTCAGGCTGTCGCTCACCTCCTGCTGCTCGAACCGGTCCAGGTCTGGCTGGCCGGCGTTCACCCAGGCCGTGTACCAGAAGCTGCCGAGGCTGATGATCGCCGCGTTCATCCGCCGCTCGACCATGCCGTTCATGGCGTCCTCGTAAGCCTTGGTGTACTCGCGGCTGTAGAAGCGCATGCCGCCGCGGCCGCGGTCCTCGAACACGTACTTGCGGTCGTCGGGGAAGGCCTCGCTCACCTGCCGCTCCAGGCCAAGCACGCTGTCCACGCGCAGGTGGCTGTCGTGCACCGCATCCCAGGCCGCGTCCAAGGGGCGGTCGAGGTAGGTGGCACGCCCCACGAAATGGTCGTAGTCCGTGGCGGAAAGCTCGGGGATGCGGCTCTCCCAGAAGGCGTGGATGCCGTGCTGGCCGGTGAGCTGGCCGTTGTAGTTCTCGGTGGTGTGGAGGGGCACGTGCGCATCGGCCACGTAATGCCCGAGGTCGCTGGCGTAGTACAGGATGCGGTCCACGTCACCGCGCTGGAAGGCCTGCGTGAGGCGGAAGAGCACGAGCTGGATGTGCCAGGGCACGATGCCGTAGGCGTTCAGCGTGTCCTCGGTGAACTTCTCCACGGCCAGCGTCCACGGGCGGGGAACCACGGTGAAGGGGTCCTGGCCCTCGCGCGCATAGTGATCGATGTCGATGTAGTGGCGCGGGGCCTCGGCGGGATCGGCGTAACGGCGTCGATCGGGGTCCACGGCGTGATCGCTGATGAAGTCGATGTGGCGCTTGAAGAACCCGAACATGGCCGGCGGCAGCGTGTAGCAGGCCATGCGGTTGATGCGCTTGTGGCCATGGAAGCCCCATGCACCGGCCTCCTCGGCCGTGGCCCGGGGCCATAGGAGCGCGGCGGCCACCAGGACCACCGGAAGCTTCCACCGCAGCGTTCGCTCCATGCCTTGGGACGGCCGCACCACCGGCGTATCAGGGGTTCATGGGCACCAGCACCCCGTCGCGCAGTTCGGGGATCATGGTGCTCTGGTCGGGTGTGAGGCAGAACTTCACATCGTCCACCAGCTTCAGCTGCTCCAGGCGCTTGCGGCGTGGCGCGGCCTTCAGGATGCTGAGGTAGTTCTCCTTGGCCGTGAGGTAGAGGTACTTGGCGGCGATGCTGCTGTCCTCTTCGAGACCGAACTTGCCGCTGTCCAGCAGCTTCTCCATCACCGCACCGGCGAACACGCTGTCCTCCAGGTTGAACTTGTCCTTCCACCCGCTGCAAAGGAGCAGGATATTGTCGTCCTGCTTCATCAGCCAGTCGGTGAGGGCCGTGATGTTGAGGAAGGAACCGATGACCAGCTTGCGCGCGTTGCGGGCCAGGTTGATGGCCTTGGTGCCGTTGGTGGTCGTCATGACAACGGTCTTGCCACGCAGGTCGGCCTCGCGGAAGGCGAGCGGCGAGTTGCCGAAGGGGAATCCCTCCACCACCTCGCCGTTGCGCTCGGCCGCCGCGAGGTAGCCGGGCCTGCCGATGTACTGGCGCGCCTCCTCGATGGTGCTCACCGGGATGATCTCCTTCACCCCGCAGTCGAAGGCCGTGACCATGGCGCTGGTGGCGCGCAGGATGTCGATCACCACCACGATGCCCATGTCCTGGGCATAGAGCGGATACTGCCCCGGGAGGAAGCAGGTCTCCACCCGGAACTTGTAGTCGGCGTTGTTGCTGACGGCTTTCATCCTCCTCAACCCTTGGTGGCGGTGGGCTGAAGATAGAACGGGATCTTCACCACCCGGGCCTTGAGGGCCTTGCCGCGCACATCGACCAGGATCCCGGTGCCCGGCGCGCTGAGGGCGGCCGGCACGTAGCCCATGCCGATGGCCTTGTTGAGCGAGGGGCTCTGGGTGCCGCTGGTGACCACGCCGATGGCGGCGCCGGAGTCATCAACGATGGAGTAGCCATGGCGCGGGATGCCGCGGTCGATCATCTCGAAGCCGACGAGCTTGCGCGCCACGCCCTGCTCCTTCTGGGCCTTGAGCGCCGCACTGTTCGTGAACTCCTTCGTGAACTTGGTGATCCAGCCCAGGCCGGCCTCCAGCGGCGAGGTGGTGTCGTCGATGTCGTTGCCGTACAGGCAGAAGCCCATCTCCAGGCGCAGGGTGTCGCGCGCGGCCAGCCCGCAGGGCTTGATGCCGTATGGAGCGCCGCTCTCGAAGATGGCGTCCCAGGCCTTCTGCACCAGGGGGTTGGGCACGTACACCTCGTAGCCGCCCGCGCCGGTGTAGCCCGTGCTGCTGATGAGCACCAGGCCCACGCCCTTCATCTCGGCGTACTGGGCGGTGTAGTACTCCATGGCGCCCAGGTCCGCACTGAACAGGGGCTGCAGGGTGGCCGTGGCCTTGGGCCCCTGCACCGCCAGCAGGCTCATGTGGTCGCTGATGTTCTCCAGCTTCGCGTCGAAGGTGTTGTGGTCGTTGATCCACTTCCAGTCCTTGTCGATGTTGCTGGCGTTCACCACGAGCACGTAGTGCTGGTCGTCCTGGTGCTGCATGCGGTACACGAGCAGGTCGTCAACGATGCCGCCGGTGGCGTTGGGCAGGCAGCTGTACTGCACCTTGCCCACGGTGAGCTTGGAGGCATCGTTGCTGGTCACCTTCTGGATCAGGTCCAGGGCGCCCGGGCCGCGCACGATGAACTCGCCCATGTGGCTCACATCGAACACCCCCACCCCGTTGCGGACGGTGTGGTGTTCATCATTGACGCCGGTGTACTGCACGGGCATCAGGTAGCCCGCGAAGGGCACCATCTTGGCCCCGAGGGCCTCGTGCACGTGGGTGAGGGCGGTTCGCTTGAGGGTGGTGGTATCGGACATGGTCGGGTTCGGTATCGGATGGTGCCGGAGGGTCAACGGGCCCCGGCGGTGATGGAACGTGTATCGGTGCGTTGTTCGGGCAGTCCCAGCAGGCGGTCGAAGTGCTCCACATAGCGGTCGCGCCAGGCGTGCACGCTGTATTTCTGCTCCACGGTGGCGCGCGCGGCGCGGCCCATCACCCGGCGCGCGGCGATGTCCTCGATAAGGCGGCTCAGGCGGTCCACCCACTCCTCCGTGGTGGTGGCCAGGTGGCCGTTCACGCCGTCCTGGATGATCTCGCTGTTCACGCCCACGGGGCTCATGATGGCGGGGATGCCGAGGGCCATGTACTGCAGACCCTTCAGGCCGCACTTGCCGCGGGCCCACTCGTCGTCGGGCAGGGGCATGATGCCGATGTCCATGGCCCGGAGGTCATCAAGCTCGGTCTCCTTCCGCCAGGGCAGGCCCTCCACGCCCAGCGAGGGCTCGCGGTAACTGCCGTCGCCCACCACACGGATGGTCACCCGCTCGCCGTATTTCGCCTTGATGGCCTGCAGCGCGGGGATGGCGTAGCGGAAATGCTGGATGGTGGTGATGCTGCCGCTCCACCCGATCACCACGGGCCCCTCGCCGCTGCGCTCCATGGGCACGTACTCCTCGGTGTCGATGGTGGTGGGCACCACCACGGTGCTGGGGTTGAAGCGCCGGGCATAGTCGGCCAGGTAGGCATTGCCGGCGAAGACCAGGTCGCTCAGGCCGATCAGCTTGCTCGTCTTGCCGGCGTCCTTCACCCAGCTGAACCACTTGTTGGCCTCGCTCACGTTCTGCAGCCAGATGGCATCGTCGAAATCGAACACCAGCCTGGCCCGGCTGCGGCGGAAGCGCTGCTCGAAGCGGATGCTGCGCGTCATCAGCGCCTCGCGGAAGATGAAGATGAGGTCGAACTCGTTCATCCGGGCCACATCGCGCTGGCGGATGGCGATGCTGCGGCGCACAAAGGCGGCCTTCCGCAGGTAGTTGCCCGGGCGGTACAGGATGCGGTCGTCGGCCTCGCTCACGATCGGGCTCACCTCGCACCGGTACCCGTGGCGCTCCAGATGGCCCAGGTACTGCTCGAAGCGGAAGCGCTGGCCCGGACTGCGGTCCGTGCGGTGCTGCGCGATGAACAGGATGCGGGGCATGCGGGCTGCGAAGATGCGCATCATCGGGGGAAGACCGGCGGCGGGATGCCCGCGGGCGGCGCCTCACGCCTGCTGCACCCAGAAGGGCGGCAGTTTCTCGCTGATCTCGATGTGGCCGAAGCTCTTGCTCTGGCGTGCGCCGGTGCGCTTCGCCCACTCCGCCATGCGCGTAAGTCCCTCCACCAGCGGGGTGCTGGGCTGCGGACCGAAGACCCGCTCCAGCTTGCCGTGGTCGCTCCAGGCGTGCACCACCTCATTGCGGGCCTCCACGTGCTTCACCTGCCCCTTCACCCCCATCGCCTCCATCACCGCTTCCGCGAGCTGGAGCACGGTGTAGGGCGTGTCGGCCCCGATGTTGAACACCTCGCCGTAGGCCGCGGGCACGTCCACGCAGCGGGCCATCACCGGGGCGATGTCCCCCACGTAGCTGAAGGCGCGCTGCTGCAGCCCGTCGCCGAACACGCTCAGCGGAAGGCCCTGCATCAGCTGGTTCATGAAGATGCCCACCACATTGCGGTAGCGGTCGCCGATGTTCTGGTACTCGCCGTACACGTTGTGCGGGCGGAACACCACGTAGTTGAGCCCGAACATGTGGCGGGCGGCGTACAGATCGAGCTCCACCGCGTACTTGGCCACGCCATAGGGGTCCTCGGGCCGCGGCTGCATGTCCTCGCGCATGGGCGGGTGCAGGGCGCCGTACACCGCGATGCTGCTGGTGAACACGAAGCACTTCACCTTGTAACGGACGCTGGCGTTGATCAGGTGGATGCTGCCGATGAGGTTGTTCTGGTAGTTGAAGGCCCGGATGAAGTGGCTGAGCCCCTCGGCCGCGTAGGCCGCCAGGTGGTACACGTGATCGAAACGATGCTCGGCGAACAGGGCGTCGATGAGGGCGTAGTCGTTGATGCTGCCCTGCACGAAGGTGGCGCGGGGATCGACCTGGTCGCGGAACCCGCCGCTCAGGTCATCGAGCGCCACCACGGTGTGGCCCATGTTCAGGAGCTCCTTCACCAGGTGGGCTCCCATGAATCCGGCACCGCCGGTGACGAGGGATACAGGCATCTCAGCAGGGAAAGGTCAAAGGTGACGCGCAGGACGAAGGAACGCGTTCCGGGCGAAAGACGGGCGTGGGCTTGTTCAGTTGCCAGGGCTTGCGTACCCGTTCACCGTGCATCGTGCACCGTTGTTCGTGGCTTCACGTTCCCGACGACCAACGGATAACGACCCTACTGGAACGTCAACCGGTCAAGGCTGTATCGACCGCTGCCGGTGAGGAAGATCCCGAGAAAGGCCGAGAGGTACACCAAGGCAAGCTCCTTCTCCCCCAGCGGGTCGCCGCTCTTCACCACGAAGGCGATCACGGCCATGCCAATGATGAGGGGGATGGTGGTGAAACGGGTCCAGAGGCCCAGGGCCACAAGGAGCGCGCAGAGGGATTCGGCGAGGGTGATCAGCGCCAGGGAGATGGTGGAGCCCAGGCCGATGGGGTCGGCGAAGGTGTCCATGCGCTCGGTGAAGTTCATGAGCTTGGGCCAGCCGTGCTGCCACAGCATCATGCCCCCCGCGCTGGCCCGCACCACCAGGATGCCCAGGTCCACGTTGATCTCGTCCGACTTGAACAGCATGGGGCGAAGTTGACCCGCCAACCCCGCACGCGGCAAGGCCGGAAAGACCAGTTATCCACCGCGGCTTGCGCATCGCAGCGCCGAACCCTGCGCTCACACCGGCCGTACAAGGGGCGCCATGAAGCAGTTGATCACCATCGTTCTGGGCCTTATCGTGTTCACCGCCACCGCGCAGGAACTGGCCCTGGCCGTTCCGGTGAACAGCACCTGCTCACCCTACCAGCAGGGGCTCGCGGCCTTACGCGGCCAGCGGTACCAGGAGGCCTTCGACCTGCTCACGGTGCAGGTGGCCGCCCACCCTGATAATGCCAAGGCCTGGTACCACCGGGCCGAGGCGCAGCAGGCCCTGGGCAACGCCGTGGGGGCCCTGCACGACCTTGACCGGGCCCTGGCCCTCCGCCCCAACGACCCGCATGCCCTGCTACGCCGGGCCGACCTGCTCATCGCCCTGGGGCACCCGGCCGAGGCCCGCACCGAACTGGACCGCGTGATCGCCGCCTACCCGGACGGTCCTGTCACCGTGCACGCCCTTTTCAGCCTGGGCAATGCCTGCATGGCCATGAGCGACCTGCAGGGCGCCTTGGTGGCCTAT